>NZ_JBFHFD010000956.1:0-2252 GCF_041583735.1 Novipirellula sp. | reverse complement strand
GAACCGAGTCGGTGGCTTTGAGATGTTCCGCATTCCAGGTCGCGATTTTCAAAGCCGCCTCGCTCAGATCGATTGCAGTGATCTCGGCATCTTTGATGTTTTTGGCCAACGTGATCGCAATCGCGCCGCTGCCGGTGCCGACATCAGCAATGCGAATCGGTCGGTCGCTGATCTTCATCGCCTTGGCAACATCGAGTGCTTCGATCACCAGATGCTCGGTTTCCGGTCGCGGAATCAACACGTTTTCATCCACGCGAAAACGCAGCGAGTAGAACTCGCGATAGCCGACCAACTGAGCCACCGGAGTGCCTTCACCACGACGACGAATCATCTCACGGAACGCCACACGTTGTTCTTCGGTTGGAACCTCGCTGAACGCAGTGTACAGTTCGATGCGGGCGCAATCGCGGGCATGCGCGAGCAAGACTTCGGCGTCAAGCCGAGGCGATTCGCTTCCCCGACTTTTGAAAAAGTTGGTGGTCCACTCCAACAGTCGCAGCACCGTCCACGGCTCTTCCTTGGTGTCCGACATGGGGTTTCCTTTTGGGGGAATCGAGTCAACGCAGCGTTACAAAACCAAATCGCAAGCAGCGCGTGATCAGTCAATCATATCGCCGCGAAGTTGGTCGCGATCGTATTCGATCATCGCTTCGGTGACGGGGCTTAAGTCACCCGCAATGATTTGGTCGAGTTTGTAAATCGTCAAATTGATGCGGTGATCGGTTAAGCGGTTCTGAGGATAGTTGTAGGTGCGGATACGCTGACTGCGGTCGCCCGATCCGATCAGGCCTTTGCGTTTTTCGGCAAGCTTTGCGTCTTCCTCTTCGCGTTTCTTTTCGTAAACGCGTGCCTTAAGAACTCGCAGCGCGCGAGCCAGATTTTTGTGTTGGCTCTTTTCATCTTGGCACTGCACGACGATGCCGGTTTCATGGTGTGTCAAACGAATCGCCGATTCCGTCTTGTTGACGTGCTGACCGCCGGGGCCGGACGCACAAAACTTGTCGACTCGGTAATCGTCGGGCTTGATGTTGACTTCGACATCTTCGGGTTCCGGCATCACCGCGACGGTCGCTGCAGAGGTGTGGATACGGCCTTGCGTCTCGGTCTCAGGAACACGCTGGACACGATGTCCACCCGATTCGTACGCCAAGTCGCGATAAACGTTTTCGCCCTCCAACGTCAGTGTGATGTCTTTGAACCCGCCCATTTCGGTGGCGCTATGGTCCATGATCTCAGTCTTCCAACCTTTCGATTCCGCGTAGTGGCGGTACATTTCGAATAGGTCGCGAGCGAACAACGCCGCTTCATCGCCACCGGTGCCTGCGCGAATTTCCATCACACATCGAGTCCGGTGCGAATCCTCGCCCCCGACCGTTAGTGAGAGTAGATCTTCCCACAATTGCTCGCGGCGTTTTCGCAGCCCTTCCATCTCGGCTTCGGCCATTTCTCGTTCTTCGGAATCCTCGGCCGCTTCCGCCATCTCTTCGCAGCCGCGGATTTCGTCAGTCAGCTTTTTGAACTCGCGGTACTTCCCTGCGACCTTGGCCAGCCCGCCGTGTTCACGTGCTGCGGCACTCATGCGTGCCCCGTCGGCAAGCACTTCAGGGTCGGACATGTCGAGTTCGAGCTGCTTAAAGCGAGCAAGCTTTTCTTCGAGAGTGTCGCGGATCGTACTCATGGGGAGTCATTCAGGAACGAGGCGGAAAGCAGGATAAAACGAAGAGCAGAACGGTTTGTTACACGTATCATAAAAAACAGCCGCACGCGTCCCAATCGAGGACGGTGCGGCTGGATGTCGTGTTCAGTCGTGGCGAAGCTATTTTTTGGCTTTCTTCACTGGCTTCTTCGATGCCAGGCTGCCGTAGGTTCCTGCAGCAAATTTCTTTTGGAACTTGTCGATGCGGCCCGCGGTGTCAACGAACTTCAGCTTTCCGGTATAGAAAGGATGACATTCGCTGCAAATGTCGACCTTCAATTCAGGTCGCACGCTGCGGGTCGTAAAGGTGTTGCCACAACCACAGGATACGGTTGTGTCTTGATATTTAGGGTGAATGCCGTCTTTCATGGCAGTTTTCTCTCGTTGTGTGGGGTTGAGCGCACTGGCTTGGTACAGTATCGCGAGCGAGGAATCCTACGCTATCGGCCCCGCTTTGTTCAAGGGCCTTTGTTGCCCAGAAAACCCCGGTTTACCCGGCCATACCCGTTTTGTCAGGTATTGCCGTTTGCACGGGCCTGTTTCAAGGGGCCCGTTT
>NZ_JBFHFD010000955.1:0-2261 GCF_041583735.1 Novipirellula sp. | reverse complement strand
ACAGGCCGAAGCATTT
The DNA here is from genome assembly GCF_041583735.1 of Novipirellula sp. Lineage (NCBI taxonomy): Bacteria > Pseudomonadati > Planctomycetota > Planctomycetia > Pirellulales > Pirellulaceae > Novipirellula > Novipirellula sp. Next base: position 2,245 of record NZ_JBFHFD010000955.1, on the reverse strand, counting down.
CGTGCTGCGGTCAACGACAAGAATTTGCAGTTCACGTATAGCTGGAAAGCCCTGAACCAAGTCCACATTGTCGGTGAGAGAAAAAAATCGCCCAGTGGAAAGGCATTGCCAGCGGAAGTGATCGAATTCAATCAACTTGCACAAAAACGCGATGCGAAATTGCGAGATGGGATCGAACGTCAAACGCGGAATTGGCGTGTGACTCGGATTTCCTTGTAATCGACGGTAGCTACGTTCGCCAGAACGTGGATCGCATTCCTCCACTGTCTGGCGACGGTAGCTACGTTCACCAGAACGTGGATTGCATTCCACCACCGTCTGGCGACGGTAACTACGTTCGCCAGAACGTGGATCGCATTCCTCCACCGTCTGGCGACGGTAGCTACGTTCGCCAGAACGTGGACCATGTCTGTTACGACAAGTACGATGGAAATGAACATGTCCGATGAAAAAAAGAAACACCTGCCGCGGCTAGAGCCGTGTCACTACCAAGGCCACGCATTCGTTCATTGGACAATGACTATCGAGAATCGAAGAACGGGATGGCTACGCCCTGTGTTTCTCTACAAGTTTCGCGAGCTTCTAACGCATACTACTTTTCGATATGCCATCACGTGTCCAATCTATTGCTTGATGCCAGACCATCTACATGCAGTGTGGATTGGAATCGATGAGAAGTCGAGTCAATTGAAGGCTGTTAGGTACTTTCGCAAACACGTTAACTCAGCGTTTAGCAAACTGGGTATCCGGTTTCAACATCAACCACACGATCGCGTGCTACGCGATGACGAACGCAAAGAGACCGCGTTTGCCGATCTCGTGAACTATATCGCAAGGAATCCAGAACGGGCGGGCTTGGTGCCTGCGGATGGTTTTCGTGATTACAGTTACACAGGCTGCCTCGTTCCAGGTTATCCCGAGCTGACGTTGTGGCAAGACGACTTCTGGCCTCGATTCTGGAGGACATATTCGTTTCTGCGAACGAAGGGTCTGTTTCGGGACAAGGATGAGGGTCTAAATCATTCGTAGCCTGTTCCACCACCGTCTGGCGACGGTAGCTACGTTCGCCAGAACGTGAACCCTAATGACTTTTTTCAAGAACCTTATGAATATCCGAACTTTCAAAAAAGCGAACGAGTGTTTTTGGCGAGCGGTCCGCCCGTTGGCGACGACAGCCATGATGACCATCGTGTTGACGACCATCGCGTCGGCGCAGGATGCATCGGGTATCAAGAACATCAGGGACGCCGATTTGGACTTGATGAACAATCATGATCCAGCGTCGGAGCAAGAAAACTTTGAACTGCTCGACGGTTACCAGGTCAACCTTTTCGCTTCCGATCCGATGCTCGCCAATCCCACTCACATGCACTGGGACTCGCGAGGTCGGTTGTGGGTGGCGTGTTCGTGGGCGTACCCGCAATTGAAACCGGGCGAAGTCGCAAACGACAAAATCATCATCCTCGAGGACACCGATGACGATGGCGTCGCGGACAAATCAACCGTGTTTGCCGATGGATTGTATATTCCCACGGGGTTAGAGCTTGCCAACGGCGGGTGTTATGTGGCGCAATCACCCGACGTTTTCTTTTTCAAAGATACCGACGGAGATGACGTGGCCGATGTCAAGGAATTGGCGCTGACCGGGTTTGGGATCGAAGACAGTCACCACTCAGTTAGTGCGTGGCGACGCGGTCCCGGCGGATGGATCTATTTCCAAGAAGGCATCTTTTTGCATTCGCAAGTGGAAACGCAGCACGGTGTCGTGCGGAATTTCAACGGAGGCGTCTATCAGTACAACCCTCGGACGCAAGAGCTGAGAATGTTCTGCACCGGCACCGGTGGTAACCCTTGGGGCCACGTGTTCGACCAATGGGGGCAATCGTTCATGGTCAACAATCCGCGGATCATGTACCTGTCCCCGGTGACTGGAAATGGTGCCCAAACCATTCGGGTCCCAACGCTGATCAGTACGGAAAAGCAATGCGGCGGCGACCTCGCGACGGGGTCGCATGTGGGCGATGACATCCGTGGCAATCTGCTTAGTGGCCGCTTTAAAAGTCGAACCATTATCCGCTACGAATTCTCGGAGGACGGTGCTGGTTTCAGCGCCAACGTTCTGCCGCCACTGATGACCTGTAAGCACCCAAATTTTCGGCCCGTCGATGTCAAGATCGGCCCCGACGGAGCGATCTATGTCGCCGATTGGTACAACTCGATCATTAATCATGCCAGCCATGATTTT
>NZ_JBFHFD010000954.1:0-2264 GCF_041583735.1 Novipirellula sp. | reverse complement strand
CGCAACTGCCGAAAGTCTTCGCGACTTTCGCTACGGCCACACTGCTGCAGGATCAGCGTCGCTCTCGCATCCACGATCAAACATGATGCCCGCTAACGGCTTGGAAAGCCGTGCGACAATAGGTGGCCGATGCGAAATGCTGGCGGTGACAGCCAAAAACTGTCCGTTTTGACTCGCTTGCTTATCATTTCACCTTGCCTGTGCGAATTGCTCTACAATGAGGTGCGATGCAGCGTTCATGCTGGACGATTTCCCACCTTAGCTCCCCCGCCGAGATAGTTCGTATGATCGACCTCAAAAGTCGATGTGATTTCGCCTCTTTGTTGCTTGCCGTCGCATGCATGTTGACTTGCTCGTCGACATGGGCCGTTGACGTCACGCCCGAAACGGTCGATTTCAATCGAGATGTCAGACCGATCTTGGCGGAGAACTGCTACGCTTGCCATGGTTTTGACGAGGCCGCGCGTGAGGCGGACTTGCGACTCGATACGTTTGCGGGTGCGATCGGAGACGATGGTGGCATCTCGGCAATCGTGCCAGGCAAGCCGGATGAAAGCGAGCTCGTCTCTCGCGTTCTCTCTGACGATGCAGACGACATCATGCCGCCCGAGGATTCGGGAAAGCAACTCACGTCCGCTCAAAAAGAGACACTTCGTCGCTGGGTCGAGCAAGGTGCAAAGTATGATGCCCACTGGGCGTTTGTACCGCCGCAACGCACGAGTCCCCCTGATGTGAACGGGATTGAAGTGAACGGGGCGTCTCATCCGATCGATCGGTTCATCCAAGCACGATTGGCACGCGAAGGATTGAGTCCTTCGCCACGTGCCGACAACGCCACCCTAGTCCGGCGACTTAGTTTGGATCTGATTGGTTTGCCTCCTACGCCCCAGGAAATTGATGCGTTCCAGTCTGCCGCAGCGGAGAATGCAGCGGAAGCCTATCGTGATCTGGTCGAGCGATTGCTGGCCAGTCCGCACTATGGCGAACGATGGGGACTGTGGTGGCTCGACCAAGCCCGTTACGCCGACAGCAACGGTTACTCGATCGATGGACCGAGATCGATATGGAAGTATCGGGATTGGGTTGTCGATGCGTTGAACAACGACATGCCCTTTGACACTTTCACGATCCAGCAATTGGCGGGCGATCTTTTGCCCGAAGCAAGCGAAAGTCAGAAAGTGGCAACGGGATTTCACCGCAATACTCAAATCAATCAGGAAGGCGGAATCGACAAAGAGCAATTCCGCATCGACAGCGTGTTCGACCGCGTGGCAACCACGGGTACGGTGTGGTTGGGGCTGACAATTGGCTGTGCGCAGTGCCATGATCATAAGTTCGACCCGATCACCCAAGTTGAATACTATCGCATGTTCGCATTCCTGAATGATCAGGACGAACCGTCGATGAAGGTCTACGGCAGCGACGCTGAAAACCTTGCTGCTCATTGGGATGTCGCGAAAAAAGACTTGTCCGGCTATCTAGCCGATCATGCCGAGGAAATCGACCAATGGACGGCCAGTGTTTCCGAAGCGTCGAAAAAGGATCTCGCCGCTGATGTTCGAAAGGCTTTGGATACGAAACCGAACAAGCGAAGTCTCGACCAAAATCGGATCTTGTTGGCTGCGGCACGAAAGGCACGTGGGAACGAAACTAGCGACGAGCGTTTTGACCAATTGACGGCGAAATACACGTCGGCCGACGAAGCGATGAAGCGAGTCCCCACGACGTTGGTAATGCAAGAACGCCGGACTCCACGCTCCACTCACGTGCTTGTCAAAGGAGACTTCACGCGGCCTGACGCCGAGGTGTCGCCGGGAGTTCCCGCGATCCTGCACCCGCTCGAAAGTGCGTCCGAACGACCGAATCGACTGGATTTGGCATATTGGATCACCAGTCCCCAAAATCCGCTGACAGCTCGCGTGATTATCAACCGCGTTTGGCAACACTATTTTGGTCGAGGTTTATGTGAGATCGAAAATGACTTCGGACTGCAAGGCTCGCTGCCTTCGCACCCTGAGTTGCTGGATTGGTTGGCGGTCGAATTTGTCAATCAGGGATGGAGTTTAAAAGAAATGCATCGCCAAATCGTCAGCTCCCATGCTTATCAACAGACGTCGCGAATAAATCCGGATTTGCAAGCGAAAGATCCCGAAAACTACCTGCTAGGCCGGCAGCGACGTTTAAGGTTGGATGCCGAGATCATCCGCGATGTATCGCTGAGCGCCAGCGGACTGTTGTCGCCAAAGCTCGGTGGCCCGCCCGTG
>NZ_JBFHFD010000953.1:0-2265 GCF_041583735.1 Novipirellula sp. | reverse complement strand
CGCGACAAACCGGTGGTGTTGGTGTTTGGCAGCATCAGTTGTTCGCCGTTTCGCCAGCGAGTTCAGCAGGTCGAACAGTTGTACGAAGAGCACAAGGACAACGCGAATTTTCTGATGGTTTACATTCGCGAGGCGCACCCGGATTCCAAGATCCAGGTCAAGACGGCCGAGGGCGACGAAGTGTTACAAACGTTTGTGCAGACGAATGATTTGGCGTTACGGCGAGAGCACGCAGCGACATGCGAGCGAACGTTGTCGTTATCGTTTCCGATGGTGATGGACGGCGTGGACAACCGCGTCAATGCCGACTATGCCGGTTGGCCGATCCGTCTCGTCGTGATCGGCCGCGACGGCCGCATCCTCGATCCCGGCGCCCCCGGCCCCCAAGGCTTCAACCCCGACAAAATCGCCACCTGGCTAAAAACGCTGGATTAGTCACCTGGAATGGGGAAGGGGGTTTGCTCGGCATCAACCGCTTGCCTCGTCTCTTCTTTCTTGGATTTTCGGATCCAAACCGCGTAGCCATTTCCCGACGTTTCAAGGCCCCATAGGTTTGCATCAACATTGAAGCCAAATCCGGGACCAATTTTGACGATCAGCGTACTACTTTCTTGGGACTGGTCGCCTACGATTGCGACATAATCGGCTCCGTGAACTTCGGATTTGATGTAGCTGCCACTGTGAATTCCCGCGTATTTCCTGGCCTTGATCAAGGCTTTGATCTCATCGCCTCGGTTCCACTCAAAGTAGTGTTTCCAATAAACGCAAGGCACGCCGGGATGGGTCAGCAGATAAGCGTAAGCTTGCAGTAGTTTTTCATCGTTCGCAAACGTGTCGAATTGTTTTTGGGGAAAGCCGGTGTCGTGGTTTTCCAGAAACGTCACCGACTTGTCGTTGTTGACGGCGATTAAACCGTCGTACGCACCGTCCTTGAAATGGATTGCGGGTAGATGGTCATACTTTCCCCCATTGATGAATTCCCTAAGTCTCTCCTGAGTCGAAAAATCGAATGCGGAACAGGCTTTCTTCGCAGGATCATCCAGGCCGTACATCTTTGTACCGTCGATCCACTGTGAGACTTCGTAGGCGTTAGCGTCCCAGTATTCACCCACCGCAAAGGTCGGTTGGGAATCGTAGTTGTACTCTGCGATGTAGCCTGGTGCGAAGCCTTTGACCATGTCGTATCGCCAGCCACGGTATCCCAATTCACGGAGTCGTTTCAGATACGCTTTGATCTCGCTGCGAAGTTGACTATTGGTGTGATCTAGATCACGGGCGCCATGCCAGTTAGGGTAGTTCGAAAAAGTATAGTCGGGGGCGCCTCGGGCACCGGAATTCAAAGTCAAGCGATCTTCGTTGTTTAGCGTGCTTGGGTCTTGAAACCAGAATTCGTCCGTAGAGCAGATGAATTTAGAAGGCCATTGCGGATTCTTAAACGTTGACCATCCTCCGGTTCCGTTTCGATGGTTGATGACAAGGTCGGCGACCGGTTCGATCCCATGCTCAAGCAACTGGTTTAGCATCTCCTGATGTTGCTGATGGTTACCGTAGTTATTGCTGAACTCATAAAGTTGCTGGGGATGGTATCCCGCACCTTCGCCCTGTGATGGGGGCGGTAGCCAAATCAGGTCGAACTTTGCATCGGCAAGTTCATTCGCTTTTTCTTTGACATGATCGTACCATTTGCCCGTCCATTGAACTTCGTACGAATGTCCACCCGCACCGGTCTGCATCCCATCTTGATGCGATTCCCACATGAATCCCTGCATCATCACTCGATTATCGTTGTACTCTCCCTGAGCAAGTCCATCGCCGCAAGTGAACCATGAGACCGCAATTGCAATTGTGGTGAGCAAACGCCCTGTCAAATCAAAAGTGTTCATATTGAACTTACTGATTTAAAAGTTGAAAAGTGAGTGTTCACGACTGGATTAACACGTCGGTCAGCACGTTTGCGTCGGTCAACGGGTCTCGAATCGGCAGGAGGAGAACGCTGGGCGCGTCGGAATTGCACTGCATTGCTTTGTTGACATGCGGTTTAGTGTTGGGGGGCTTGGACCATGCCGTTGCCGATGTCTTCGAACGAGGCACCGGGGACGAATGTCGCCGAGGCTAAGGTTCGCGCAGCGAGATTCTCGCTGGTTAAGAAACCGAGGTTCTGCTTTTGCTGTTGCGCCCATAACGCAGCACATCCGGCGACGTGGGGAGTGGCCATGCTGGTTCCGCTGATTGTCCGCAGTGCGTCGTTGCTGCCGATCCAAGATG
>NZ_JBFHFD010000952.1:0-2273 GCF_041583735.1 Novipirellula sp. | reverse complement strand
GCTGCACTTCCAAACTTGCAATCGATCGGTCTCGACCGCACGGCAGTGACGGATGCGGGGCTCGAGACGCTGTCGCGTAGTTCATCACTGCAAGCCATTGACGCCGGCTCCACACAAGTCACAGACTCTGGAATTGCGAATCTCGCATCGCTTGGAAACCTTCGGACGCTAAACCTCTACGCAGGTGATCCTGAATTTCGCGGTGATGCTCCAAACCCTTCAATCAGTGATGTCGGACTTGCCCACTTAAAGCAGTTTCCCAATCTGGAGGAACTCGATGTCACCGGATCAGAGATCACCGGCAGCGGACTCGCACGTCTTGCCGTCGACTGTCCTAAGTTGCGGCGTTTGGTGGTCAGCCATTGTGCACTCTCCACGGACGATTTGCGTCACATTGGATTGTTCAAACAATTGGAACAGTTTCAATGTTACGGAACCGTTCTCGACGACTCTGTTGTCAAGCAATTTGGATCTCTCACAAACTTACGTCAGCTTGTTGGCGATCTGCAGATTAGCAACGAAGGAGTCGATGTTCTATCCGCCTTACCAAGCCTTGAGGAGCTGAAACTTTCGGGCAAGTGTGACGATTCGTGCATGGCGTCAATCGCTGCGATGCCTTCCCTCCGGGATCTTGCTCTTACACACGCTCGGATCACCAATGAAGGATTTGCGTTGCTTGCCGATAACGCGAAGCTTGAGCATGTACAGATCACTGGAAACCAAGTAACGACCCGCTGCATCGAAACACTAGCAACCATGCCAAATCTGCGGCGACTCGGACTGATGGCCGTTGAGCCAAGAGCGGATGGCGAACCGATATGGAAGAGCCTCGAAACGCTAGCGCCATCGCTTTCAGAGTTATGGCTTTTCGGTTGTCCCAGTTTGGACGAAGCCGATTTCGCAAAACTGGCTCAGTTCCGAGATCTGAAAACGCTTCGAATTGAAGGCGGCCGTGCTATCACTGACGAAGACGTAAAACATCTCAAGCAACTCAATAAACTCGATTATCTTGAACTTACAAGTACCGTCATTACGGACGAAGGATTAACCGAGCTCATGAAACGGCCGGCGCTTCGTCGGCTTCGAATCAATTCCCTTGCGACCGAGAAGGGATTAGAGGCGTTAGCTCGGGCCTCAAGCATTCGATACGTGACGATAGGATCGCCTAACTTGACGGATGAGATCGTGCAGCGTGTTCACGACCGTCATCCCCAAATGGCTACAATCCGTCGGACAGAAATCTTGCTCCGCGATTCTCCAGTGTCTCGCTCCAAGAACAACGCGGACGAGTTTTGGCGAATGGGGACCGAAAGTGAGCGGGTGAAGCTCAACGCTCTTGAAGGTGAGACGGCTCCCAGATTGACTGTCACGGACTGGTTGAACCGCGACCAAAGTCTTGATTTGGCTGAGCTTCACGGCCGGGTGGTCTTGATTGAGTTCTGGGGAATATGGTGTGGGCCGTGTCGGAGACAAATGCCCAAAGTGCAAGGATTCCACGAGAAATATGCTGAACGCGGACTCGTGATTGTCGGGCTGCATTCCACAAAAGCAGCGGAGAAGGCAAATGAGTACATCGCAGCAAACGATATCTCTTGGGCAATTGGACTCGACGATAAAAAGCAGACATCCACCGCGTATGCAGTGCCGCATTGGCCATCGTTCTATCTTGTCGACCGAAATGGCGTGCTACGAATTGCAAATCCCTCGATGGACGATCTTGAAGCGGCAGTGGTGGCGTTACTTGACGAGTGATCTCGCACAAGGTTGAGTCCGCAGCAGGGACACTAGCTTGTTCGGCGTCAATTAGAACTTCACTTAGTGTCGCCTCACCTAATCTGATACCGATTGGTACGGTATCCCTTCTTTCTGCCCCTACATGTTTTTGCCCAAATCAGTAACCAAGGCTGCCCCCGGCGATACAACACCGATGCTCAGCCGACTCATCGTTCCGCGACATCCACTAAGCCCGCACCGCCGTAAGGCAAAAAGATGGGGGGGGCAAAAATATTCAGATTGCAGGACCATCTCCGGTATCCCATTTTCCTGCCCCTATCATTTTCCTGCCCAATTCAATAACCGACAGTGCACTCGGTAAAACGACGATGCCCGGGGACAGAGCACAAGCGTGACTGCATGCTCGCTCCCTAACCCGAGGTGGCGGGCGTGATCAACGCGAGACTGGCGAGTCTTTTTCTACGGTTGCTAGCATACTCTTCGATGGTTCATTCGCTGCACCGTACCGTGTGCCGCCGCTATCGTTTCTGGTGATTGCG
>NZ_JBFHFD010000951.1:0-2285 GCF_041583735.1 Novipirellula sp. | reverse complement strand
GCCTGGACAAAGTACGAATCTTGTTGCATCTCGGCGAGTTCAAACGCGTTTTCGACGATCACCACTGGGACCCGGTCGACGACTTCCACCACCGTACTAAAATGATTGTCTGCGATTAGATCGTCCGAGTGATCAAGCCGACAACTAACGCGGTACGTCCCTGGTGTCGTGAACGTGTGCTCCCAATTCACTTCGAGTGATTGCGCTGCATCGATAGAATCAATTGCTTGCTGGTCTTGTTCGGCTCCATTAATTTTCCAATGAAGCGGAGCCCCGTAAAACGCGGCGTTTCCGTAATTATGCAGCCGAGCTGTCATCGTCACCGGTTGGTCCACGCCCACGATCGTCCGCCGGACAATCATTTGATCCACCGCCACATTCCCTTTGGATGCAGCCTCTTGGGAACTCGACTCGCTGAACTTGTCTAGCCGAACGGTTTGGATTTCGGTTCGAATGGGTGAATCGTTCAAAACTTCGTGAAAACGTTTCCAACCTGCTTCATCCTCCAGTCCCCAATCGGCAGCTTGACCGTCCGTCAAAACGACAATGCGACGCGAGGATTGCGTCGGTTGGTGTTCGGCCTGAACCGCAGTGAACAGTGCCGCCAACAGATCGCTGCGGCCTCGCGTGGCCTGCAGCTGCTGTAATTCGGACTTGATCCACTGTCTGGTTCGCCGATCGCTTCGGACCGGCCCCGTCCCAGTCCACATTGGATACGGTGCGGCGGTCAAGACACGGACGTCATCCGAATTTGGCAATTCTGTCACCATTTCGATCGCATGATCAATCGCACTGGCAATCACCGTTCCTTGCGGATCCGATCTCAACATCGACATCGAGTTATCGACGATAAAGATGGTCTCGCCCCGCTGATTACCTGCTAAAAATCCCGACGGCAACAAGGGGCGTGCGAGAGCAAACACAAGTGCGGCAATCGCCAAACAACGCAGCAGCAACAGCAGCCACTGTTTCATGCGTCGCGCACTGGTTTTTCTCGCGGATGCCTCCATCAAAAACTGCATCGCACCCCACTGGATCACCGTATTACGGCGTCGATCAAACAGATGCAGCAATAGCGGAGCGGCAGCCAAAGGCAGAGCAAACAAAAATGCAACGCTCAGGAAACTCATCTTCGTTTCGCTCCTTTGCGTGCCATGCGGTTCCGCAGGAACCAGCCAAGCGTGTCTGCCAAATCGACTGCAGTCGTCAAGCGGACATAGTCGCCACCGAGGCCCACGACGGTTTCTTCTAATTCCGCAACGAAGCGTCGCATCCGTTCCAAGTACTGGTGGCGGACGGCGGGGGGATCCAAATGAATACGCTGGCCCGAAACTTCTAATGACTGAAACGCCGACCAGCGGCGAAAGTCAAACGTCAACTCTTCCGGAGCCAGCACGTGCATCACCACCACGTCATGTCCGCGAGCACGGACGATCCGCAGAGCGGTAGTGAGTTCCTGAAGGTCGCCAAAACAATCCGAGAACAGCACAAACAATCCCCGTCGTCGTTGCCGGGCCGCACAATGTTGGATCTGCTTGCCCAAACTTCCTTCGTTATTGGAGGCCGCCTCGTTGGGCTGCGCTGACTGCAGCGTCGCCAAGATCGCTCGCAGATGAGCCGCATGCTGTTTCGCTGGAACAAACGCTGGATTATTGTCGTGCAGAATCGTCAATCCGACCGCATCGCGTTGATGCAATAGTAGCCTCGCCAAACAGGCCGCTGCTTGTTTGCTGTAATCAAGCTTGCTCTGCGTCGACAATCCAAACTTCATCGATCCACTCGCATCGATCGCTAACATCGCATGCAAGTTCGTTTCTTCTTCGAATTGGCGAATGAAGTAGCGATCGTTCCTTGCGTAGACCTGCCAATCGATTTGTCGGACCTCGTCACCCGCGGCATATTGCCGGTGCTGGGCGAACTCGCAGCAACCCCCTTTGGTCGTCGAGCGATGCTTGCCCGCCAATAACCCGTCCACCACACTCCGCGACAACAGTTCCAAATGACCGATTTGATCCAAGACCCGCGGGTCGACCAAATCGCGATAGGGCGACGGTGACACAGCGGGCGTCGGCGTAAGATTGGTAGGCGGACGACGGCGAAATCGAGTGAACATGAAGTGGGGGGGGTCGGAGGGTGAAAATCGTGAGAGGAAACGAGCTAGGCCCATCGGATGTTTCAGTGGCGGTCGATGTTACGTAGTGGATCCACGCTTTGGCGACATTTACCGTAGTGGACGAGGCAACGAGTCCTTTTTGGCTCAGTGAAGCGGCAGGACTCGTTGCCTC
>NZ_JBFHFD010000950.1:0-2300 GCF_041583735.1 Novipirellula sp. | reverse complement strand
TGAAGGAAGGAACAAGAATGGCCAGCGAAAAGGCACTGAATTTGATGTATGAATTTAACATGACGCCTCTTTTTTGAGTATGTGCCACAATCGAATTGGGCATCAACGGGGCAAAGTCCAGCAATCCTTGACATTATGACTACCACATTTCAAACACAACCGCTCACGATTGGAAACGTCTCGATTGGATTTCCCGTCGTTCAGGCGGCGCTATCGGGCTACAGCGACTTGCCGATGCGGGTGATCGCACGCCGGCACGGGGCGAGCTATACCGTATGTGAGGTGATGCTGGATCAATTTTTGGTCGCGCTGAGCAAACGGCAAAAAACAAAACACTTCCTCGAAATCGATCCCGACGAACCGCCGGTGGGTGGTCAATTGATGGGGGCCGAACCGGAACAGTTCTCTGCCGGCGCGATGAAGTTGGTCGAAGCTGGGTTTGACATCATCGACGTCAACTTCGGTTGCCCCGTCAAAAAAGTGCTGGGGCGTTGCCGTGGCGGATTCCATTTGTCGCAGCCATCAGTCGCGATCGAAATCCTTCGGCGGACTCGCGATATCGTTCCCGATCATATTCCCGTCACTGTCAAAATGCGACGCGGGATGGACGATACAGCGGAATCACGAGACTCGTTTTTCGAGATTCTCGATGGCGCGATGGACGCCGGACTCGCAGCGGCCACGGTCCATGGGCGTACGGTCAAACAGCGGTACAACGGCCCGAGTCGCTGGGAATTTCTGACCGACGTGAAACAGTACGTTGGCGACCGATTGAAAATCCTTGGCAGCGGCGATTTGTTTTCTGCGGCCGATTGCATGCGAATGCTGCAACAGACCGGAATTGATGGAGTCACGGTCGCGCGTGGCGCGATCGGTAACCCGTGGATCTTTTTCCAGGCCCAGGCACTTGCCAAGGGTGACGCATTGCCACCGCCACCAACATTGCACGAACAAGCACGTGTGATTCAAGAACATGTTGAACTTTGCGAGCGAACGTACACGCCCGAGCGAGCGTTGATTTTGATGCGAAAGCACTGTATCAAGTACTCGCAAAGTCACCCGAACCATGAAGCGGTGCGGCAAGATTTAGCCCGGGTGCGAGAGCGAACTGAGTTCGATGCCGCGCTGGAGCGTCACTACGGCAGCGATGGCCCTGGTCGCTACGTTCCCGATGACTATCATCGCAAGGAGGCCGAGTAGGACCGTCCCGATTGCATCACGCACGTAGCGAAAGTCGCGAAGACTTTCGAAGGGGGGGGAGTGCTCAGCGTCGAAACTGTTGGCGAGTTTCGCTGCGTTGTGTTTCGCTACGCTGATTCTGACATCGCTAAACCCTGCTACTCGTCTTGCTCTTGCTCGCCGCCCTCTTCTTCGTTCTTGTATTGGTCGAGGCGGCGATACAAGGTGCGAGCCCCAATCTTCAATATTTTGGCGGCTTCTTCGCGATTCCCACCGGTCAATTTCAACGTCTCTTCGATCGCCCACCGCTCGACCGTGCTAAGTGGTTGGCCGATCAAGTTCGATTCACCGCCACCTACCAGTGCGACCGGTTCGGCGCTCTCGGGGGCCTCGTCGGCTAATTCTGGCGGCAAGTCGTCGATGTCCAAGGAGCCATCGGTATCGAGCACCACCATCGTTTCGACAAAGTTGCGAAGTTGGCGAATGTTGCCGGGCCAATCGTAGGCAAAGAACCGTTTGGTCACCGCGGGAGTGAAGTGGGCGGTCGGTTTTTCATGACGCCGCAAAAACATCTTGCGAAAATGGTCCATCAAGGGGATCACATCGTCGCGGCGTTCACGCAGCGCGGGCAATTCCACCGTGACGACTTTCAAACGAAAGTACAGATCGTTGCGGAACACGCCCGTTTCAATCATGTCTTCCAGTGGTCGGTTGGTCGCAGAGATCAAGCGGACGTTGACCTTGATCGATTTGTTGTCACCCACGCGAGTGATCTGGCTTTCCTCGAGCACTCGCAGCAGTTTGATTTGCGTGCTCATCGGCATGTCGCCGACTTCGTCTAAAAACAGCGTCCCGCCGTTGGCATATTGAAACGCTCCGACGCGATCGGCCACGGCGTCGGTGAACGAGCCTTTGACATGACCAAACAGTTCACTTTCGACCAGATTCTCGGACACCGCGCGAGTATTCAGCGCTACGATGCGTTTGTTGCGGCGGGGACTGTTTTGATGAATCGCTTGGGCAATCATCTCTTTGCCCGTCCCGCTTTCGCCCGTGATCAACACGGTCGCGTCGGTGACGGCGATCCGTCGCAATCGGTCGATGACGCCTTTCATCTTGTC
>NZ_JBFHFD010000949.1:0-2306 GCF_041583735.1 Novipirellula sp. | reverse complement strand
GCTTGGCGACGTTGCGGAAACTGCATTACAAAGACCCTTCAAATAAGAAAATGGACCCAAGCCGAACAGGAGTATTCGGCTGACACTGATACCGCCTGTAGCAGGTTGGGTTCGCAAACCCCGCGCCAATGCGAGCGGTGCTGCGGATCAAAGCGATAACCGCCTCTCCTGCCTCGATCCGCACCCAATTTCCAAGGGGAAGTTGCCCTGCACAGCGGCGGAGTAGCGTATTGACGCCGTCCCTTCCTTTTCCTGACCCCCTCGCTTGGTGTGGCGGTGTGCGCTGGTTGGATGGCTCTGCTTTTTTGTAAAAGCCTCAACGTGGCTGTCATCCCTGACGAGGTTCCGGTTGATCACTGCGGAATTTGTTGGCACTGCGAGACTCGACTTGCAAGCAATTGCAGCACTTCCGTGGTATCCGTATCGTGATGCGAGTCGGGGAAGCCGAAGAGCTCGCAACCAATTTCTTCGCCAGAGTCGACGTAAAACGCGAAGTCTATACAGGGTGGCATTGTCTATCGAATTGGCGTTTTCTATAGAGATCGATAGATCGTGATTCATGCCGCAAATTGATGCAGCTGCCCTAGAGCGTCCGGTTTTGCTTCTTCTGCGATGCAGAGCATTTTTTTTTAAGGCGGACATTCTCTGGCCGCTGCGGCTATGTCAAAATGTCATTGACGACATGGCCGTGAACATCAGTCAACCTAAAGTAGCGTCCTTGGAAGCGGAAAGTCAATTTTTCGTGATCAATGCCCATTTGCTGCATGATCGTTGCATGCAAATCGTGCACGTGGACGGGATTCTCAGTAATGTTGTAGCAGAACTCGTCCGTGGCACCGTAGGTCATCCCCGGCCTGATGCCAGCACCGGCCATCCACAGCGAGAAGCATCGCGGATGGTGATCCCGTCCGTAGGTTTCTGCGTTGAGCGCCCCTTGGCAATACGATGTTCGCCCAAACTCGCCGCCCCACACGACCAAGGTGTCTTCGAGCAATCCGAGTCGCTTTAGATCGTTCACCAGAGCGGCGGTGGGTTGATCGGTATCGCGGCATTGCCCAGGCAATTGCTTGGGCATGGTGAAATGTTGGTCCCATCCCATGTGAAACAGTTGGATGAATCGCACGTCTCGTTCCGCTAATCGGCGTGCCAGCAAGCAGTTGTTGGCGTAGGTGCCGCGTTTCATCACGTCAGGACCATAACTATCAAGTACGTGTTGCGGCTCATCCGAAAAATCGGTCAGCTCCGGAACCGAGGTCTGCATCCGATACGCCAATTCGTATTGTTGAATCCGAGTGTGAATTTCTGGGTCACCGAACTCGTCAAGCTTTTCTTCATTCAGCTTCGCCAAATCATCAAGCATCCGCCGCCGTGCCGTCGCGTCGAGTCCAGCGGGATTGCTTAAATACAGTACCGGGTCGCCGATGCTCATCAATTTGACGCCCGCATAGGTCGACGGCAAAAATCCGCTTCCCCACAATCGGTCGTAGAGCGGTTGGCAATTGGGACGCCCCGTTCCACGCGAGACCATGGCGATGAACGTGGGCAGATTGTCGTTCATCGAGCCCAACCCATAATGCATCCAGGAACCGATGCTTGGTCGTCCCGCCAATTGATGCCCCGTCTGGAAGAACGTGATCGCTGGGTCGTGGTTGATCGCTTCGGTTTGCATCGACCGGATCAGACACATGTCATCGGCGAGCGAACCGATGTGCGGGATCAGCTCGCTACACATCTCGATTCCCGCTTCGCCGAATTTCTCAAATTTCCAGCGAGCTCCGGCCAGCGGAAACTTACTTTGCCCCGCTGTCATCCCAGTGACCCGCTGGTTCATGTCGACGAAATCACGCAGCTCTTTGCCTTCGTGTTCGCGGAGCAGCGGTTTCGAGTCGAACAGTTCTTGCTGCGACGGTGCACCGCTTTGGAACAAGTAGATGACTCGTTTGGCTTTGGGCGGGGTGTGGTACTGCTTCAGCACACCGTTGGGAGCCGGGGAATTGGATGCCGACGGCGTCGCTTCGGCACCCCAAGCTTCGCTGCCCAACATTGATGCGAGTGCCGCCGTGCCTACGCCCGAGGCGGTTCGCCCAAAGAAATGCCGGCGTGTGAGCATCAATCGGCTTTCGTCGGCAACGTGGTTCGGCTTTTGATTCTCTGCTGGCATGGTCTTCACGAGTCCACAAGGGGGTGGGGGAAGTGTGTTAGGGGATTTTTCGAACGAATGAAAGTTGCTTCATCGTTCCTTACTCAACCGAAACAAATTGATCGAGGTTGAAAATTAAGTGCGCGACGGAGGTCCATGCCGCATG
>NZ_JBFHFD010000948.1:0-2314 GCF_041583735.1 Novipirellula sp. | reverse complement strand
CATTTCGCTAAACGGAACGCCCCAGCACGCTGGATTTTGCCAATGCTGCGTGCAAGTCGTTCCCCCAATTGACTCCTTACAGACAACGGGGCATTGGATCGTTAAACTGTTGCCATCGGTTAATAATGCATATTTTTTAAGTCCACTTTGCTAGAGAATCCTGCTGTGAATTTCGATCCATTCGGCGCACGCGATCAATTTGACACTGGCCACGGAACAGCGACGATTTATCGTCTCAGCAAGCTCGAGGAAGCTGGGTTAGGCGAAATCAGCCGTCTGCCATTTTCCATCCGAGTTTTGTTGGAGGCAGTTTTGCGAAACTGTGACGACTTTCTCGTCACTCAGCAGGACGTCAAGAACTTGGCCGCTTGGGACGCCGCTTCGCCCGCCAAACAAGAAGTCCCCTTCAAACCGTACCGCGTTGTCTTGCAAGACTTTACCGGCGTTCCTGCGATCGTCGACTTGGCGGCGATGCGTTCGGCGATGGAGCGAATTGGTGGCGATCCGAACAAGATCAACCCGCTGATTCCCGTTGACTTGGTGATCGACCACTCGGTGCAAGTCGACTTTTTCGGTACCGACGGGGCACTCGCCCAAAACGTCGAACGTGAATTCGAGCGTAACCGCGAACGCTACGAATTCCTGCGTTGGGGTCAGAAAGCATTCGACAATTTCCGCGTCGTTCCGCCGAACGTGGGCATCGTCCACCAAGTCAATCTCGAATACTTGGCCAGCGTTGTCGCGCTCAAAGAGACCGACGAAGGCCCGGTTGCGATGCCCGACACCCTCGTCGGCACCGACAGCCACACCACGATGATCAACGGACTCGGCGTACTGGGTTGGGGCGTTGGCGGTATCGAAGCCGAAGCCAACATGCTCGGCCAACCCCTTTACATGTTGATGCCCGAGGTGATCGGATTCGAATTGACCGGAGCACTTCCGCAAGGCGCAACCGCAACCGACATGGTTTTGCGAGTGGTTGAAATTTTGCGTGAAGAGGGCGTGGTCGGTAAGTTTGTCGAATTCTTCGGAACCGGGATGAACAAGATGAGCGTGGCGGACCGCGCCACGATCGCCAACATGGCTCCCGAGTACGGTGCAACGATGGGCTTTTTCCCTGTCGATCAAGTCACGCTCGAATACATGCGTCAAACCGGTCGCAGCGAGCAACAGATCGCGTTGGTGGAAAGCTATTGCAAAGAACAAGGTTTGTTCCGTACCGATGATGGCCCGGAACTGAACTACACCAAGAAGCTGTCATTGGATCTCGGTACGGTCGAACCAAGCTTGGCAGGTCCGAAACGCCCCCAAGACCGAATCACGCTAAAGGACATGAAAAAGTCCTTCGAAAAATCGCTGACCGCTCCGGTTGGCAAAACGGGATTTGGACTCGATTCGGATGCACTCAAACGCACCGGAAAAGTGGAAAACAACGGCGACAGCAGCGAAATTACTCACGGTGCTGTGGTGATTGCCGCAATCACGTCGTGCACCAACACCAGCAACCCATCGGTCATGATCGGTGCGGGTTTGCTGGCCCAAAAAGCTGCCGAGCGTGGATTGACGGTGCCATCGCACGTCAAAACCAGCTTGGCACCTGGTTCTCGCGTGGTCACCGAATATTTGGACAAAGCGAACCTCACCGACAGCCTGCGGACGCTCGGTTTCCACACGGTCGGCTACGGCTGCACGACCTGTATCGGAAACAGTGGTCCGCTTCCCGAACCCGTTGCGGCGGCGATCAAATCGGGTGACTTGGTGGCCTCGGCCGTACTCAGTGGCAACCGCAATTTCGAAGGCCGCGTCAACCCGCTAACCAAGGCGAATTATCTGGCGAGCCCTCCTTTGGTCGTGGCATACGCGTTGGCCGGAACGACCGACATCGATTTGTTAACTGAACCGCTCGGACAAGACCAATCGGGCAACGATGTCTTCTTGAAAGACATTTGGCCTTCGAACGAAGAAATCCGCGAAACCATGGCGACGTCGATTGATCCATCGATGTTCACCGAGCAATACGAGGCCTCGGTGACAGGCAACGAATTGTGGAATGCCATCGATGTTTCGGGCGGAGCGTTGTACCCGTGGGACGAAAACAGCACTTACATTCACCATCCTCCGTTCCTCGATTCGGTGACCGCCGAAGCCGTGCCGGACATCGCACCGATCAAGGGTGCTCGCGTGTTGGCGCTGCTTGGCGATTCGGTCACGACGGACCACATTTCTCCCGCCGGTGCGATCGCATCGGATGGACCTGCCGGCCGATTCTTGAAGGATTCGGGCGTCGAAGTGCGTGAATTTAACAGCTTCGGAT
>NZ_JBFHFD010000947.1:0-2317 GCF_041583735.1 Novipirellula sp. | reverse complement strand
TGTTGCTTGGACAATTGGTCATCGACGTAGCGGCCTGTCGCGGCGATGTCGTGCCAGTGGGTTTGGCTAAGTAGTTTATTTAGAACGGTTGGTTTTAATCGCCGCAGTGTCAGTTGGTCCTTCGAACTGGCGACCAAGGGTGCTTGGATCCCTACCAACGGCACCGTGCGAAAACGATCCGGCGTGCTGGCTAGCGGAACATGATATTCGGCCGTAAAGATCCCCAGGCTTGGGTCCAAGCCGATCCAACCGGCGCCGGGAACAAACACCTCACTCCATGCATGAACACGCGCGGTATCGGTACTGTCATCGTCGCTGACGTTTCCTTCGCTGTCGGTCGTCAACGTGATCAGGTACCCCGAAGTAAAACGTGCTGCCAATCCAAGCGACCGCAGGCTTTGCGTTAGAACCCAAGCCAAGTCTTGGGGCGATCCACCCCCGTTTTCGATGACGTCGTCCAGACCATTCGGTTTCGAGCCCGAAGACCAATCGACTTTCAATCGGTCGTGCACGACGTTATTGATCAGCGTTAAATACTCAACCAGATAACGTGGCGAACGGTCGAGCCCGGCTAGCCAACCCGCGAACGCGTCTCCGTGTGGTTCGGGATGCAAATACGGGATCAGCTCTTTGCGAAGTTGCTCGGGGTACGCAAACGGATAGTCATTTGCAAACGGTTCGACAAAGAATCCGAACGGATTGAAGGGGACCAAATCGGCGATAAATTCAACATCAAACCCAACGCTGCTAAACGGTTTCGGTAGATCCAGACGCCCGAGATGGTTTTCAAACGGATCTCGAGCCCAAGTTAACCAGACGGGGTCCGCGTGAACTTTGATCGAGTACGCCTCGATTTTCGCCGTGGTATGCGGCGCAGGACGCAGACGCAACCACAGCGTTGTCGGATTCAATTGACGATGGAAGACGAAGCTCAGATGATGGCTAAGGGCAACACGCATGCTCATGATTTGTATTCGCGGCGCAGGTCTAAGGTGTGCGGATAATCAGAATTAATTTCGGAGGCCGGATCGCGATGCCCAAGTGGCGGCAGCTCGGCGTAATAGTCTTTCAATTGGTCGACCCATTTCGGTCGTGGTGGGTCGCCCGCACTGTGTCCCCAGGACCAGAAGCGGGACATCCGCCGAGCTTCTGCTTCAAATGCGTTGACAGGAAAGGTTTCGTAACCCAATCCGCCCGGGTGTGAGACGTGGTAAACGCAACCGCCAATCGAACGTCCGAGTTGGATGTCGAACACGTCGAACACCAACGGAGCGTGCATGTCGATGGTCGGATGCAGCCCGAAGGCGGCCTTCCACGCTTTGAACCGCACGCCAGCGACGTATTCGTTGGCCGCCCCGGTTTCATGCAGTGGTAAACTGCGTCGGTTGCAGGTGACGCGATAGCGTTTCGGATCGAGCCCGCGGCAAATGATCTCTAAACGCTCCACGGCCGAGTCGACGACGCGAGCTTGACGCTGAGCCCCGTCCTCTTCGTCCAGCACCAACCACGGTTCCAGTGCCATTCGCAACTCGAGTTCGACGCCTCCGTATTGGACACGTCCGTAAACCGGAAATCGGAACTCGAAAAACGGTTCGTACCATCCCAATTCAAACGGATATCCGTCCTCGGCAAGTTCTTGCATTACTGATTGAAAATCACTGCGAACGTAGTGTGGCAACATGAATCGGTCATGCAACGCCGTTCCCCAGCGGACCAATCGATGTCGATACGGTTTCCGCCAAAATTTGGCGATTAACGCTCGCAGCAGTAACATCTGCGCCAGACTCATTTGCGAGTGCGGCGGCATTTCAAACGCACGAAACTCGAGCAAACCCAAACGCCCCTTAGGACGGTCGGCGGGATAGAGTTTGTCGATACAAAATTCGGCCCGATGCGTGTTGCCAGTCAAATCGGCGAGGAAGCTTCGCAGACTGTAATCGAGTTCGATCGGCGAAACCCCGGTTTCGATTTCGCCCAAGCTGACTTCGAGTTCATCGAGTAAATGGTTGCCTCGTTCGTCAATTCGAGGCGCCTGAGACGTCGGCCCGATGAACAATCCGGAAAACAGGTACGACAGCGATGGATGATGTTGCCAATAGGTGATCAATGACCGCAACAGGTCGGGACGCCGCAGGAACGGACTGTCGCTTGGCTGTTCGGCGCCCAGCGTGACATGGTTGCCGCCGCCGGTGCCGGTGTGACGACCATCCAGCATGAACTTTTCGGTCGCAAGCCGTGACAGCCGTGCTTGTTCATACAAGGTGACGGTGTTCTGCTGCAGATCGTCCCAATTGTCGGCCGGTTGAATGTTGACTTC
>NZ_JBFHFD010000946.1:0-2318 GCF_041583735.1 Novipirellula sp. | reverse complement strand
CGGTGCGAGCAAACGATCCGAGCATGGCCAATGGCAACGTCTTGGACGCTCATTATGGATGCGTGCTAGGCCACTTGATGAACAATTCGTACCGTTTAGGTCACGAGGTGCCGTTCAGCGGCAGCGCCGGCCAATTTGGTGGCAACCAGGATGCCACACTGCATTTCAACAAATTGCACTCGATTATGGCCGATGGGGTGGGAGTATCTGAAAAAGACGCGAAGTACCGCGTCGGTCCCGCATTGACGTTCGATCCCAAAACGGAAACGCACACCGGTGACTATGCTATCGAGGCCAATCGCTTGTTAAAGAACCCGAGCAACCCGGACTTCAAAATTCCCGAGCTGAGCGAAGTTTAACCGCAGCTCCACTGCGGTTGGCAAGCTTTTCTAATCAACAAGGCGGGTGTGTTCTTCGCAGGAACACGGTCGCCTTTTTTTGTTGGTTGAGAGCACGCCGACGGCGTGTTTGTAGCGGCATGCCGCAAGCGGCTTGTCGATTGAGTGAGCCGCTCGCGCGTGAGCAGCCGGGTTCCGCCCATTACCCGGTGCCTTTCGGCCCACGTTTCACTGCTGCCAATCACATCTCGATTATTTCAACAGACCACAAGCCGTCCGGGTGGGGCAAGCAAAACGTTCAAATTAAACCGGGCGGCTTTCGCCGCACCGCTACCAAAGCCACTTCGGGGCTAACTTACGCCTCTTCTGCTTCGTCATCCTCGTCGCCGAAGACATCATTAAAGTCTTCTTGGTCGAGGAACTGGATGCCTACGATTTCGGCGTTGTTCACTTCGGCGATCGCGTTGATGCGATCGTGCATCGCGGTAAGTTCGGCTTCGTTGTTTTTGCCTTCGATAAACAGGCACATCGCATATTGTCCTTCCTCGTCAGGTTCATCGTAGCTTTCGATTGTTCCGAGTGATTGCGTATCCAGGGCGACCGTCAACGCGTTGAGTTCTTCGAGTGACGGCGCAAACAGCAGGAACAGCCAGGGCAGATCGCTGTCGGTTTCGAGCCCCGAATCGGTGTAATGCCGCAATCGCCAATGAGCTTCATCGAGTGACATCCAATCAAAAAAATCATCTTCGTCGATTGGATCGTACGAGGTGACGTCGCCGAGTTCTAAGCCGAACTGTTTTGCTAAGGCGTCAATTTCGTCGACACATGCTTTGACCTGTGCGGGTGTCAACGCTTCGCAGCGCCGGAGCGCCAACATTGGACCGCCCATGGTGGTGTTGCCTTCCTCATCGACATGCTCGACCTCTTCTTGAACGTCCCATTCATAGGACTCCGGTGCACGCTCGCCCACTTTTTCGAGCAAGGCAAGATCGGAGGACTCGATCCCAAACACCCACTCTAGCGGTTCATCGGTTTGGTAGTCGAGTTGGTTGATCATATGATCGAACAACTCGTCAATATGTTTGTGGAAATCGGCGTTCGAATCGTTCATGCTAGGTTGCAAGCGTGGGGAGGTGGATAGTGCGAAAAAGCTGAATTTCCCCGTAGCATAGTCAGCGAATCGTGTTTTCGCGATGGGATCCGATTGGCGATTTGACTTCTCAGGGACATACCGCACGCGTTGGCCGGTGATCGACAGCGACGGTGGGGCCGATCGATCTGGATTGATCGCCAGTCCCGACATTGAAGGCGTTTAATGGTCTAATCGCCCGCCTTGTTCATCTGGATTCGCTACAATAGCAAACGTCCTTCTCGCATCGCTCCATGGCGAGAAGTTCTGTTTCTTCGGTGCAGGAGTGATTCAAAATGCGAATCGTCCACAAGTTGCTGCTCGCGACGCTCCTGCCTGCATTACTGATTTGGGTCGTTGGCATGTATGCCACTCACGTCAGCGAGCGTAGTTTGAGACAGGCGATCGAAGGCACCTCGATGACGCGTGCAACTGCGGTGATGGATGAGATAGACCGGATTGTTCAAGCTCGCACCGCCGATTGGAAAGCGTATTCGCGAAGCGATTTGGTCCAGCTCAGTTTGATTGCATCGAACCAGGCGATCGAAGCACTCGAGGACCCGGCGGCGACCATTGAGGAGCGAGACAAGCAATGGCGAGACACGCCTGCGGACGAAGCGACCAAATTCATGAGATTGTTGCTGCGAAACCCGCTCTCACGCGATCTCCGCCAACGGCTCAATAAATTGAACGAAGGCAGCGGTTACACGATTTTTGGCGAAGTGTTTTACACCAACCGGTTTGGCGTCAATGCAGCTCAAACCAATCGTACTTCGGATTATCGTCAAGACGACGAGTTGTGGTGGCAACGTGCCTTCGAGGACGACGTTTATATCGGCGACGTGATGCGT
>NZ_JBFHFD010000945.1:0-2326 GCF_041583735.1 Novipirellula sp. | reverse complement strand
TGAAATGGAGACCGAAGTGATACACCCTACATCAAACCTCGCGATTGCGTTGTTTACTTCTATAACCGCAACCCACGCGTTCGCATGAGGATGCGTTTACATCTCCGGAGACCATCGTGAATGTGACGATCGAGCCGGTTGTATCGCTCGGTTTAGGAATGGTAAATCATCTGCACGTGCCAGGTGAACGCCACGGTTCATCGACTTGGAACACCGATGAGAACCACAAATCCCTATGAAACGCCACCGGTCGCAATTTCTGGTTCTTGATGCTGGGGATTATTCTTGCCGTGTTAAACGTTTCGTTGTACGATCCACTTGCCTAGTCCCAATCCTTTTCGGATTGAATTGAGGTAGACGGCTATGACTTTGACGCACCCGAACAGCTGTCGTGCTGATTTCTGATCCCTCACTCGAGCACGAGTCTCGCCGGTAAGGCTGGCTTCACGTTGACAGGTGTGTTCGTCACTGACGATCTAGACACGCGATGAGGCAATTCCGTGGCGTTGCCTTCGCGCATGTTTATCCACGCAAACCCAAAACGTGGGAAACAGCGATATGCAGCGGAGTTTCACGGGGGGCTCTTGCCGGCCTGCAATTCGTCGGGCTGCAAGTCGCTGGCCCGCAAGTCGCTGGCCCGTCCCCTGCGTGATGGCATACGCTGCTGGATCGGGTGATCTGGACGAAAACGAGGCCTGGCCGCAAGTACTTCATTTGCCTAATTGCGGCTCAAGGATCGCAAAAAGCGTCACCGGGTTTCAGGACGGACGTCGCAGATGGTAACCTAGGGCCGATTGTCGCGCCGTCAGAGCCAGTGGCACCCGAGCCAGCAAGGGGCTCCGCTGTACCATCCGGGCGGTTTGTTGGCGACCCCGATTTACAACCTAATGGAACTCGCAGTACACGCAGTTGGGCATG
The DNA here is from genome assembly GCF_041583735.1 of Novipirellula sp. NCBI lineage: Bacteria > Pseudomonadati > Planctomycetota > Planctomycetia > Pirellulales > Pirellulaceae > Novipirellula > Novipirellula sp. The sequence goes on along the minus strand of NZ_JBFHFD010000945.1, from coordinate 1,408 downwards.
CCAGCCAGCTGTGGCACCTGCAGAATATCATGATACGAATCACAAACCTCCTTTTCGCTGTTTCTGTCACCCTTGGATGCATCAGTCCGGCAATGGCAGAGAAGCCGCTGAAAATTTACATCATGGCTGGGCAGTCGAATATGGTCGGCACGGGGGGAGTCTCGACCTTTGACTCTATCGGAGACGATCCGGAAACCGCACCTTTGCTCAACAAGATGCTTGGCCCGGACGGTAAACCGAGAATTTGTGACAGGGTTTGGATCTCGTCGCTTAATGGCAAGATGAACCAGTACGGCGGCGAGGGATTCGGTCGGTTGACAGCCGGTTACGGCGTTCGCAGAGAAGACCCCACGAAGCCCGATGATTTCATCGGTCCTGAATATCTGTTCGGTATCACCATGGAAGAGTCATATGATGGGCCGATCTTAATCATCAAAACCGCTTGGGGAGGTCAAAATTTGTGTGTCGACTACCGACCACCAGGCGCCGGTCCCTATGTGCTGAATGACCATCAGGTCGAGCTGTACAGCGAACGGGGCAAGCTCGATCAAGTAAGAACGCAGAAAGAAGAGGCGACGGGACGGAACTATCGCTACATGATGGATCATGTCAAAAAGGTGCTGGCCGATATCAAGCGGGTCTATCCGGACTACGATCCCGACGCAGGCTATCAGCTGTCGGGCTTCGTTTGGTTCCAAGGTTGGAATGACTTCGTTGACACGGCCACCTACCCCGATAGCCTGGGTGAGAAGCAGTATGAAGAATACAGCCAACTGCTGACGCAATTGATTCGCGATGTCCGCAAGGACTTGCAGGCCCCCGAGCTTCCGTTCGTGGTGGGGGTGATCGGAGTCTATGGGGATTTTACGCCGGGCACGTTCCGGGTGGTAAATCAATCCGATCGTCGCATGAAGTTGTTCCGTAAGGCAATGGCGGCGCCGGCAGCAATGGAGGAGTTCAAAGCAAGCGTCGTTGCGGTTCCGACCGCGCCGTTCCGAGAAGATTCGCTCGGATTCATCGAGCAAAAACAACTCAAGGTGCAAGCCATGGGCAGGCAATTGGCGAAAAAACACCCTGACAGTGCAAATGCAGATGGATCAATGACGCCAGAGCAGAGAAGAGCTTATCTCGATGATTACCGATCGAAATTGCTGACGCCTGAAGAGATTGCGTTATGGGATCGCGCGACCTCGATCGGCGGCTTCGTTCACTATTACGGTTCGGCCAAATTTCATGCCCAGGCTGGCAAGGCATTCGCTGAGGCGTTTTTGAAGCTGGAACAGGGAGACGGGGAGACGGGGAGACAGGGAGACAGGGAGTGAGGAGTGAGGAGTGAGGAGTGAGGAGTGAGGAGTGAGGAGTGAGGAGTGAGGAGTGAGGAGTGAGGAGTGAGGAGTGAGGAGTGCTT
>NZ_JBFHFD010000944.1:0-2338 GCF_041583735.1 Novipirellula sp. | reverse complement strand
TCCTGCAAAGCCAATGTAGGCAGCTGCAGAATCTCCATTGACTGGATCATCCGAGGGGCCAACTTCTGAACCTGCATTTGCCGGGCCTGAAGACCCATCGACATCCGCATTGTTGCATTCTCTGAAAATACGAGGAGGTGGAATCCTGGCACCGCCTATTCCCCGAATCAGCGAACTGGCAATTGGTGGGGAACTGGCAATCGGTGCGCCGCAATTCTACCAGCACTCGCTGTGCCATTGGCGAGAAAAATGCGGCTTTGGCCAAGAAAAGTTTCTATAGCGTGTTGGTACTATAGTTTTTGCCGGCCCGTCAATGCATCCGCGATCATTTCGCGATTGGCATATTCCAACACGCTTCCGGCCGTAATTCCTCGGGCCAAACGGGTGACTTCGACCGGATATTCACTCAACAGATTCGAGATATAGAGGGAGGTTCCGTCCCCCTCGACCGTCGGGTTGGTCGCCATGATCACTTCGACGAAATTGCCTTTGCGAACGCGTTCGACCAGGGGATCGATCGTTAATTGGTCGGGGCCGATTCCGTCCAGCGGGGCGATGCGGCCGAGCAACACGTGGTAGACGCCTCGATAAGCACTCGATTGTTCCAGGCTCATCAGGTCACGAGGCTGTTCGACCACACAGATCCGAGTTTTGTCGCGATTGGGATCCGCACAGATCGCACAGAGTTCGGTCTCCGATAGATTGAAGCATGCCGAGCAGTAGCGAACGTCCTTGCGAACACGCCGGATCGCGTCGGCAAGTCCGAGTGCCTCGTGCTCGCTGACCCGCAGCAGGTGGAACGCCAACCGTTCGGCACTTTTGCGTCCGATCCCGGGTAAACGCCCCAATTGTTCCACTAATTCCGATACCGCACCGGCATGATTGCTCATCGTGATCAACCGCCTCCGGTCAAGTTTGCCAAGATGCCATCGAGTCCGGGGATGTTGATGTCCATGTCGGCCACCATTTGGGAAATGCCGTCGGCGTACAGTTGTTTCGCGGCGGCGCCCGCCTCGTTCGTCGCTTCGAGCACCGAAATTTCAATCACTTCGCTGGAATACTCGCCACGGATCTGTACCGATTGAACATGCCCAAGCCCGTTCATCAGGACAGTGACATCGGTTTCCGATGCCGTTCCCGTGACCGTTGCGACTTTCATCTGGTCGTTGAGCTGCTGCATCTTTTCGGGCAGCTTTTGGAACGAACCCATCATCGACGCAATATTGCCGAGATTGCCAAGTCCTTTGAACATATTGAACGCTTAAAAGTAGGAGAATGCAGGAAAGAGACGATCGCTGAGTGCGAATTGTATACCGTTGGCAAACGATTCCCAACACCTGCGATTCTAATCCGAGCCGAGGCGAATGGGCATCCATTCGGGCGAGTAGAAATTGCCCCTGGCAGGGCCGCGTGGCCCCCAAAGAAGTGCTGTTACCGTCGTGGTGCGGTGCAACCGCGTGGTGGCAGCAAGTGAAACGTCCGAATGAGACCGGACGAGGACCCTGCACCGCTCCGCTATAAGAACCAACCGGTTTAGGCGAACGCGAACGGCATTGGCCCGTTCGCCCTGCCGAGCCGCTAATGAAGAGAGCGGCTTTTTCGACTGCAACGCGAGCGTTATTTCGAGTGGAAATTGTACGCCGAGTTGTGCTGGTCAAAGTCGGCATTGCTAAGCCCGACGTTCACGTTCAGATCGAGGTAGGTGTACTCTTCGATCACTTCCAACGGAGCTCCCTGACGCTTGGGCCAATCATAGGCCACGTAGCGGATCGGCAGGTTCAGCTCGTCATCGATAAAGATCTGAGCCTGATGGAATTCGGCACCGGGGGTGCGTGTCGGCTGGGTCACATGCAGCACGGTACAGGTGCGGTCTTTGATCCGTGCGTTTTTGCGGAATTCGCAAGTAACGTCGGGGCACTGTTTGGCTTGCTGGCCTCGTTCGATCAGCTTGACGATCAAGTTTTCGATACCGATTTCGGTCATCGGGTAGCGTTGACCCCGCATCGCCAACATGCCGTCGACGGGGATTGTGACCGTGGGCAAAAACTTGCCTTTGAAGCCGCCTTCGTGAGCGACAAGATAGCCGTCGTTTTGGTTCTCGACGAACAGGACCTCGCGGCCTTTGACGCTGCTTGGTTTTAGGAAACCGAGATAAACGCTTAGCGGCTGAGTGAGCTGGCCAGCGTTCGTTTTACGATTGCGAACTTTCGCATACATGTATTCATAATCGCCAAGCGTCTCCCCGACACGTTCACGCTTGACCAAGATCGCGGTGTAGTCGTTCACGTTGGCGCGGCAGTGCGTCAGTGCGTCCTGGGCCATGTCCAAGGCGCGATCC
>NZ_JBFHFD010000943.1:0-2338 GCF_041583735.1 Novipirellula sp. | reverse complement strand
GCAAACTCCAAACCGAGCGCCCGCGTCATTTGGACCACCGCCCCTTTACTGGTTGCGTAGGGCGTTCGATTGGCCAAGCCGACCAGCCCCAGGGTGCTGGCCATGTTGATGATCCGGCCGTACTGCGTCTGCTTCATCACCGCCGAAACATGTTTACAGCACAACCACATGGCATCGACATTGATGCTTTGGACTTTGCGAAACTCTTCCAGCGATAACTCCTCGATGGGGCCTCGGATGTTGATGCCCGCGTTGTTAACGAGGATGTCAATGCGACCAAATTCGTCAACGCAGCGCCGCGTCAACGATTTGACTTGGTCTTCATCCGAAACATCCGCAGCCATTCCAATCGCTTTGACGGGATACTCCGCCGCGATCGCCGCCGCAGCATCTTTGGCTTCTTCTTCGTTGCGACTGACGAGCAGCAGGTTGGCGCCAGCAGACGCCAGGCCCGCCGCCATCGCCTCACCGAGCCCCTTGGATCCACCGGTGACGATGGCAACTTGGTTGTCGAGTCTGAATTGCGAGATACCGGGCCAGCGAGTCATTGATCGTCCACATGAATTGAGTGATTTGAAAACACCGACCGGTCGCGAATAGCGTCGCGTTGGGTCAGGTCCATTGTAAGACAAGATCAACAGTGCATCACTTGGCCGCCGTCGATGTTGATCGTCTGACCGGTGATATTCTTGGCATGTTGCGATGCGAGGAAGATTGCCATCGCGGCGCACTCCTCGGCCGATTGCCAGCGGCCAAGTGGCGAGACGCGGCGCAGTTTTTCCTTGGACCATGCCTCGAAGGACCGTCGTTCGGACTCGGGCAATCGCGTTTGACTTGCTTCCCAGATGGAATGAGTCAGCTCGGATTGCACCATCCCGGGCGAGATGGCATTGGATCGAACGCCAAAGGGAGCCAAGTCGCGAGCAGAACACTGCATGAAATTAATCAACGCCGCCTTGGCCGCACTGTAGGGTGGGTCCGTCTGCGATCCCGTTTGACCAGCGACCGAGGCGAGAAACAAGAACGTGCCCTGTCTGCGGTCGGCAAGTTTGGGGGCGAAAACATGAGCAACATTCACCGCCCCGAGCAGGTTGACCTCGATCACCCGCGTCCAATCTGACGGATTCAGATTCCAAAATGGGAAACCAGAAACGCCGCTTCCGACGCCGACCGAAAACACAACGTGTTGAATGTCCACCGCTAAATCGGCGACACGACGGACATCACCGATCTCGGACACGTCACCCGAGACGAAATCGCCAAACTTGATTTCACTCGAAGCTGTAGGCTGTTGTCGATCAAAGCCGAAGACGCGACAGCCTTCCGCCGCGAAAGCGCTGGCGATCGCATGTCCGATGCCTCTCGCGGCTCCAAAAACAATAACGCCTTGTCCATCAAGTTGCAGGTTCATTCGTGGGATACTCAAGAGTTATTTTTCCTGCATCGATCCTTGGTACGCGTCAGCGGTGCAGCGATGCATTCGATTCCGAGCCGCCGTTTTGTCAGATACAGTCCTACCAAGCTCGACTGAAACGATCTAGTAGGTTGCAAATATCCTGTTGACTCTGCTGCGAAAAATGATCGGCTCTTCGCTGTGGAGCTTCTTCATTTTTCGATCGCGTTGATGTTTAATCGATCGAGCCGCCTTTGCGAACGCAATACGTGGCGATCGGAGCTAACCCTGAAGCGTCTGCGATCCGAGTGAGAGGATAATCCAGCTGGCTTGGGCAGACTGGTTTCGGTCGACGCCGCTGCGGCTGAGAGTTATCGATCGTGCGATACAGAGTTGTCATCCGCCGTTGTTAATCTCGACGACGCGTGTCGATATTGTGCTTGCTAGAAACAAACAGAAAGATTGCAAAGACAGATTGTTGAATGGATTGATTATTTTGTCTCGATGTTTCGGTTAAATTTCTGGGGAAATGATTGGCGAGCAATGTGACGTAATTGAATGACGAAGTGATGACGCATGCACACATCCGCTGCCGGGGTGAGCTTCGCCAAATCGTGTCTACCACTTCCCCTTGGAGGTCGTCGCTGAACCGATAAACCAGTATATTTCTGAACGTCGCGTACAAGCACGCGAACCGCGATGCGTGGTACGACGACTAAGACACAAGGCAATGACGAGCTGGTGATCACGTTGACCTTGAAACCATAGCTTCACGCCCGATCACGCTAACTGTTGACAAGACACTCTAGGCTCTGTCTGAAAACCTTAAATTGCGGAATTCCATGGGGCGATGATTCGAAGATAGCGACCGATCATCGATAGTTTCACCATTGCAAGAAAGTTTCGTGCGAGCTTCTCATAGCGAGTGGCGACACGACGACACTC
>NZ_JBFHFD010000942.1:0-2343 GCF_041583735.1 Novipirellula sp. | reverse complement strand
TTGAGCGTGACGTAATTCCAATCCGAATACGGACGCGTGGGTACCGGATATTGACCTCGCCAACCCGCGTGGAAATACATCGAGCGATCATCCCAGTTCCAGTCTCCGGTTTTGACGACCAACTGGGCATCCACCGTCGCTCCACTGAGGTTTAGTAGCGAGACCTTGCCGCTATTTTGATAAGGCATCACCCAGCGACACGTCATTGTCCCGTCTTCAGCTACGGTGTTGGACCAACCTTGCACCGGATTCAATCCGATACCCGACCCGAAAAAATCTCCGATCGGGCACCAGACGGTTTCTTTGCCGTCGAACTCTGCCTTGAGCACCACCTGACGCGTAATCTTGGGATCCTCATAGCTGCCCAGCTTGACCGACAATTCCCGTATCGCAGCCGTGCCTGTGGGAAGGTCTAGTGACTGCTCGCCTTGAGATTCGATCGTCGAGGAAGTCGTCAAAACTTTCGGAGCGGCGGATGCACGAGACTCGTGACGCGTTTCGCTACCGGGTTTCAAAAGCAGCTTGCCCGTCTTTTCAGTTAGCTCTTTCGCCGCCTGAAAGTCCTCCATCGTAAAGGTCTTGATCGGAGTGCCTTGGTCGTATTCGCGAAAAGTGAACTGAAAAAAGAACGGCATTTGATCCGTGGTCACTTTGCAGCTTTTCGCATAGGGAATCGGAAAAAAACTCACCGCCGATCGCAGGGACGGATGCGCGAAGGGATACGGAATCACTCCACTGCCATCAAACATGCTTAGCATGTTCCCCTCCAGCACAGGTTCATCTGCGCCGTCGAGATAAATTCGCAAGTTGATATCGGTGCTTGCGTTTGAGTGACCACGCCAAGGCATCCAGGTGCGCACGATCGCACCCGGCCCCTCGTGGTCCATCAAGACCCATTCCTTGCGTCCGTTGTTTTCTTCGACACGAACAAAACATTTGTCCTTGTCGCTTGTGTTGTTGTCCTTGTTATTGAACCAGCCTTTGGGGTCATCGGGGGTGGTGGATGCTCGGTTGTAACTGCTGTGCTGTTTCAGTCGAAAATCGTTTTCTGGATAACGCGCCACCGCATCACGATCGACCATTTCTTGCAACAGTGACTCGATGGAAACAGGCTCTTGCGATTGAGCAGCCAGAGTCGATAACGCCATGACGGCACTGATGAAATAGGCGAATTTTGAGATCATATGCATCGTCTTGGTGTGTAAAAGCAAATGTGGGGACAATCGAGTGAAACCTGTTTGTGAAGACATGATTCCAAAGTGCCTTCTAGATCCCATCCCAGCTGAAACTTTTGCCCTTGGCGAGAACCGGCTCGCGAGTTTCGTTGCCGTAGCGGACCTTCAATGGATTTCCATTGAGCGAACGAATCGTTGCCTTCGTCAGCTGGCCATCCTTCCACTGCATGTCGACTTCAAAGCCGCCGCGAGCACGTAGGCCCTTTACGGAGCCTTCCTTCCATACGCTTGGCAAAGCAGGCAAGAGGTGCACTTCGCCGTCATGACTTTGCAAAAGCATTTCTGCGATCGCTGCCGTACCGCCGAAGTTGCCGTCAATCTGGAACGGCGGATGCGTGTCAAATAGGTTGGTCAGCGTCATTTTGCTCAACAGATTGCTTAACAACTTATGAGCGCGGTCGCCGTTATGAAAACGGGCCCAAAAGTTCACCTTCCAAGCCATGGACCACCCCTTACCGCCATCCCCACGTGCTTCCAGTGATTTCCGCGCAGCTTCATACAACTCGGGTGTCGCGTTCTTCGTGATCTGCTTGCCCGGATGAAGTCCATACAGATGCGAGGTGTGGCGATGATGTGGATCTTTTTCGTTGTAGTCTTCAATCCACTCCTGCAAGCGACCTGTCTTGGGACTGATCTGCAGTGGCTGCAGTTTGGCTAAAGCCGTTTCAAGCTGGTCACGGAACTCTTTGTCAAAATTGCCCGTCGGATCGATCGCCTGATTTGCTTCAAGCAGACCGGTAAACAGGTCGTGAATGATTTGCAGGTCCATTGTGGACGCGTAGGTGAACACCGACTCGGTTCCGTCCGCTTTGATGAACGCGTTCTCAGGCGAGTGAGATGGATTGGTGACCAATCGACCGGCCGCGGGTGTGCCTGTGGGGGCCTCGATCAAAAAATCCAGAATGAATTCTGCGGCGCCCTTCATCATCGGATACGCCCGCTCGGTCAAGAACTGTTTGTCACCATTAAAGCGGTAGTGCTCCATCAGCCCGCGGCTCGCCCAGGCCGCGCCCATCGGCCAAATGCCGTGCACGCCGTCGGCCGGCGCCGTCATGCCGAAAATGTCCGAGAGGTGATGCAGCGTCCAGCCGTCCGCGCCGTAGTGCAC
>NZ_JBFHFD010000941.1:0-2353 GCF_041583735.1 Novipirellula sp. | reverse complement strand
GGGCGGCGTAGGCTGTCCGCGAACTCGCCGCCGTGGCTCCGGCAACCGACAGAACCGCAGCAGTACGAAGCCAGTCTCGGCGTGATGTTTTTTGCGTCATGAGAATGGTCGGTGACGTGTTGAAGGAACAAACAGGAACGAATTCGAGAAACAGCGAGTGGCGATTCGCTCACGCCCTCCATTCTAGCGATTCAGCTCGCCGCGACGAACCGCAACCTCGATTATTCGCCGAAACGGGGGCGGCTCACAAATCAACGAAAGCATTTTCTCGTAGCTACCTTCGCCAGAAGGTGGTGATTCATATTGGCCGGCAACCATCCACGCTCTGGCAACCAGCCACGCTCTGGCGAGCGTGGCTACGGAACGCAAATGCCGTAATTCACCGTCTCTAAATGCTTTACAGCGTTGCCGCAAGCGGCTCGTAAATCAACGAAAGTCTTGACGACTTCCGCTACGGGGAAGGGGGGGTTTTTTAGGCGGAGAGGGGAACGACGAGCCGGTGCAGACCACGCTTTTGCTGGCAAACCGGGCAAAAAAACGTGCTCCGCTGAGCCTGAACAATCCGCCGGATCACGCCGTCGTAACAGCGGGGACAGGGGGCGCCGGCACGAGCGTAGACCTGATGATGGGCTTGGTAGCCACCTTCGCCATTGAGTGCATTGCGGTAGGTGCCATCCCCCAATGTGCTGCCCTCGTACCGAATCGCTTCCTCTAATACATGTCGCATCGCGGACTCAATTCGCTGCCACTGAGCCACGGTCAGCCGGTCACAGCGAGTACGAGGATCGATACCGGCAAGGAAAAGCAGCTCTGCGGCATACAAATTCCCCACTCCCGCCACCACCGCTTGATCCAGCAGAGCGACTTTGATCGCGCGTTGGCTGTTCCCCAATTTCGCTTTTAACTGTTCCGCTGTGATCGCCAGTGCATCGACCCCAAGCTTGGCGTCGACGAGCGTTTCGACCTGCTTAGGCGTCAACAACCTGACCGTTCCCAGTCCACGGCGATCCCAAAACAACAACTGGTCTCCCGCAGGCCCGGTCAACGTAATCCGCAGCCGCAGATGCTCCAGCGTCGGCGGATCCGCCAATAACACCAAACCAGTCATGCGAGGTTCGATCACGACGGTTTGTGCATCTTCGATTCGCAGCATCACGCGTTTGCCGCGGCGATCGACGTCGACGATGTGCTTTCCGCGAAGCCGACGATCAAAGGCATCGATTCGGGGCGTCATCAAAATGGGCTTTCGCTCGCAGGGCGGCCGAATCACGGCATCAATCCGGCTGCCGACAATCGGCAACACTCCCCGGCGCATGGTTTCGACTTCGGGTAGTTCAGGCACAGATTCTCTTTTGGCACGCGATCGCTGCATTGACCATTGATTGACCTCGGGCGACAATCTTAACGAAAACTGATTGCCATTTTCAGAGCCCCCGCTCGAAGATCCCGTTCAACGATCCTGTTTAGAGACCCAATATGAGCCTGGAAGAAGCCGCAGCCCCCCACGCCACCGCATCGGTTCCCGATATTCGCGGGCGTTTTGGTGATTTTGGCGGACGCTTTGTTCCTGAAACGCTGACCCGAGCGCTGGACCAACTCGCCGAAGAGTACGACAAAGCCAAGAAAGATCCCGAGTTTCAACGCGAATTGTCGTCGCTGCTGAAGACATTTGTCGGTCGCCCCAGCCCCCTCTATCACGCTAAACGACTGACCGATTCGGTCGGTGGTGCCCAAATTTGGCTCAAACGCGAAGATCTAAACCACACCGGTGCCCACAAAATCAATAACACGATCGGGCAAGCCCTGCTGACCCTTCGCATGGGCAAAACGCGAGTGATCGCCGAAACCGGAGCGGGCCAGCACGGTGTCGCCAGCGCCACGGCATGTGCCCATTTCGGTTTGCCGTGCACCGTCTATATGGGCAGCGAAGATATTCGCCGGCAAAAACCGAACGTGTTCAGCATGAAGCTGCTCGGTGCGGAAATCTGTCCTGTTGAAAGCGGCTCGAAAACACTTCGCGACGCCGTCAATGAAGCGATGCGAGATTGGATGGCGTCGGTCGAAAACACGCACTACATCATCGGCAGCGTGATCGGACCGCACCCCTTTCCGATGATGGTTCGCGATTTCCAATCGGTGATCGGCCGCGAAACTCGCGAACAGTGCCGCGATTCGTTTGAGCGGCTGCCTGATTGCGTCGTCGCCTGTGTCGGCGGTGGCAGCAACGCGGCTGGCATGTTCTATCCGTTCGTCGAAGACGATAGTGTTCGCATGGTCGGTGTCGAAGCCGGCGGCCGTGGCACCGCGCCCGGTGACCACGCGTCCCCGTTGACCTACGGCAGCCCAGGTGTCC
>NZ_JBFHFD010000940.1:0-2362 GCF_041583735.1 Novipirellula sp. | reverse complement strand
CCTTCGTTGCTGATCGTCACGGAAATGCTGCCGCTACTCATTTCGTCCTCGACCAGTGTGAGGAAGCCGTCTTTGCCTGGGTTTTTCCGTTGGTTGACCGTCACCGTCTGTGTCTGATCTTTGCGGGTGATCGTGACCGGAATATTCGAGGCGCGGTTGGGATTGGCGGTGTAAGACATCCGCACGGCATAACGTCCTGGTTTTGCCACGGGCAACGAGTACGTTGCCTGCTGCTTCCCTTTGTCGAAGTCCCCGTCGTGGCGATAGTTGTGTCCAACAAACTTCGGTACCGTATGTCCCGCTCCGTTGAATCCGGTGCGTTTAGCGTTCACGTCATCAAGGACGATTCCCGATAGTTTCTTGGGGTCGATCGAGAAGCCTTCGCGTAGTACCGGTTTCCAATCCAACACCTGTTTATCAATCGTCAATTGTTCTCGCAACTTTTCAAAATCGATTTCATGCAGCGTTTGCTTATCACGAATCGCCTGGATCGCAGCGGTCGCCGATGATTGCCCCAAAACCATAAACACGGGCTCCATGCGGATCGAACCAAACGCCATGTGCGACGCACTCAGCGAAACAGGAACAATCAAATTCGTGCACTCATCCGGCTTCGGCAGCAGCGATCGGTACGAGATTGGATAGGGAGGGAAACCGCCGACTTGCACATCCCCTTCGTTGCGAGCATGCCCGTTAGCATCGACATAACGCTGAACATTGTGCGAATCCATCGTATAGGCTGCCATCCCCACGGGATCTTCCGCCACCGTGCGTCCTTGACAGTGATGTTGTGTCATCACGGCGTCGCCAACCAATCGCCGAGCTTCGCGAATATAGAGTTGTTGTTGCCAGCCATCCTCACGCTCGAATTCATCTTTACATGTGCCCCAGCGGCTAACGATTTTGCGAGTCGCCTCGGGAACACGGGGATGGTTTGCCATCGTCCAGAACAGACCTTGCTGGTAATTGCGGTGCCGCTCGATAATCTGCTGACGCTCCGCATCGGTTGCTTCGGGGTAGTCATAGTTCTGCCCGATAAAGTCCGTCGAAAAACCGGTCCGATTGTTGGTGTCGGTTTTACGATTGGGCATACCCGAATTGATCACGGGAAACCCCGACTGGCCCGCTTCAAAATTCCGCAGCATCAACTCATACAAACTCGCGTCGTAACCGTCGGGTTTGAAAAAGGGGATGCGATTTTCCGGATGGTCCGTTAAACAGACCCGAAAGCAATACGCTTGCACGCGATCGTCTGCGGCACCTTCTTCGCCTGGGCCAGTCGGATCGATGCCTGGCAACAATCCACTCGCCGGATCCCCTTTGCGGACATAGGGATCAACACCGGGCATCAATTGATGGTGCCGGGCGTTTGCGGTTTGCACTCCGCTGAGGGTTTCGCCATAGGTTGCGTTGGCTTCACGTCCCACGGTGTAACTGACTCCGGCGGTTGCAAACAGATCGCCTTCGTACGTCGCATCGATGAACATGCGTCCGCGGTAGACGTTTCCACTGATGCATCGAATCGACTCGATTTTGCCATCGGCGATCTCAACGCCGGCGCCGACTTGACCCGATTTTCGGCTTCCTGTGCGATCGAGCCGTTCGTTGTAGACGACCTTCACATCGTGCTCGTCGACAAAACTTTGAAGCACTTCGAGCGCTGCGGAAGGTTCAAAGGTCCACATCGTCGATTCGCCTTCGGCGGTTCGCGATTGACCTCCGCTCTTGTATTGTTCAGCGGTCTGCCACTTCCAATTCTCAGGTTTTTGGTAGTACTGAGAAATACGTTGATAGAATTCGCGTGAGATGCCACCAATTGCAGCCTTATTGCCAATGTCGGTCTGGCCGAGTCCGCCCGTGGTCAAACCACCAATTCTCGAACTCGGTTCGATCACGATGGCCGAGCCGCCGAGTCGTTCGACTTGCACGGCTGCCACGATACCCGCAGCGGTGCCGCCATAGATCACTACATCGTAGACCTTGGTGTCACTGCCACTCTCGTTCGCCTGCACCACCGAAGGCAATAGCGTCACGGCAGCCATCACTAACACAAGCCAATTCGCGAGGACCGATTGCGTTGGCAGGATACGATGCGGATTAAAGATTAATTTCATGGGGGCGGAAACCTCAGCAGGTAGAGAAAAAGAGGGGGAGCCGGGGGGAGGCATGCACACGAACGGGGCGAACAAATCGCAATTCGGCGGACAGGGATTCTACGTGAAGCCCACTGAATCGCAAACGAATTGCCGGTTCGGATTCCGTGATTCGCGAGATTTTTTTGCCCCCCCGAGGAAGCTCCGTCTTGTCTGGTAGGATGGATTTGCGGCCTTCATCCGCTATGTCGTGCAGAATGCCCCCCTAT
>NZ_JBFHFD010000939.1:0-2369 GCF_041583735.1 Novipirellula sp. | reverse complement strand
CGGAGAAAGCTTTCCAAAACCCTCGCCACCGGTGGTGCGATACTTGCCATTGAGTGATGAGATCCAAACCCGTTCACATATTTTGGGTTTGCCCTCTTCATTGAGCATGCTGTTGAGCAACGGAACCGTCGCTGGATCCTCACCGATAAAATCGATCGTCGAGATCGCCCCCGTCCCCACGACGATCGCACCAAAATCTGGTTTCAGTATTCGCCGAAGCCTTGCCTCAGTGAACCCCTCTGCCAATAAATTCAGCCGGACTGGTTTTTCACTGCCCTGTTATGGAGATGGCAATGGCTTCCCAAATCGATGTGTTTCACGAGTGTTTTGATCAGGTCGGCGACCCGCGAGTCGCGGGCCGGACGATCCATCCACTCAACTCGATTCTGTTCTTGGTTGTCTCGGCGGTCATCGCAGGCGCGGACGGACCTGATGAGATCGAAAGCTTCGGTGGTGAGAAGCTGGATTGGCTGTCCAAATTCGCAGACTTCGAAGCCGGGATCCCTTCTCACGATACCATCACGCGAGTGTTGTCCCTGATCCAACCAGCCGAGTTTCAGAAGGCGCTGCTTCAATGGCACGCTCATCTCTGCGAGATTAATTGGGACCACGCCAGCAAGGACGACAATCGTCCCGTTCACGTTGCGATCGATGGCAAGACGGTGCGCGGATCCTATACCGATGCAGAGAAATCTGATGCGATTCATATCGTCAGTGCCTGGGCGACCGAAAATGGTGTCACGCTTGGACAAACCGAGGTCGACTCAAAGTCCAACGAAATCACGGCAATTCCCGAATTGCTCGATCTAATCGACTTGCGCAATTCAATCGTGACGCTCGATGCCATGGGATGCCAAAAGTCGATTGCTGAAAAGATCGTCGAGGGAGGTGGCGACTATCTGTTCGCTGTCAAAGACAACCATCCCAAGCTCTGTGCTGCCATCGCCGAGCACTTTGAGATGGCCCATAACGATGGGCTCACAGCCCACGGTGTTCGGGCAATGACGACCACGGGAAAGCAGGCCGCACGTGAAGAGGAACGCTTCTATGCGACCTGCCCAATTCCAAAAGCACTTCGCGAACTGACCGACCAGTGGAAAGGAGCAAAAAGTATCTGCCAAGCGAATACCTGCACGACTCGTGGTGACCGGCAATCAAGCGATGTTCGCTACTACATTTCGAGCCGACCGGCGCGGGTGCATGAATTCTCAAATTGTGCTCGTAGCCATTGGAGTATAGAGAGCATGCACTGGGTCCTCGATGTCGTGTTTCATGAGGACTCCAGTCGGCTCCGAACCAAGAACGCGACATCGAACATGAGCTTCGCTCGTCGGTTTGTCACGACGCTTCTCAAGCGAGACACTCGGAAGAAGAGCCTCAGACGGAAACGCAAAATCGCAGGCTGGAACACCGAATTCCTTGAGAAACTCCTGTTTGCAGCCTAATTTTGGTGCGATCGTCGTGCCGCAGATACCACCCCAAAGTAACACGATGCAAAAAGTCCAAAGTACGTGAAGCTACGATCCGCTAGATCATGTTTGAACGAGGAGGCAATAGTCACCAATGTGAAAAACACACCGATCAAAACCAAGGATAGTAGGCTGTCACTATTCTGCAATTTGTGGGATTTTGAAGTCATCTGATCAACTGTGAAAATCTAATAACTCGTTCGCTGCGAACTGCTATTTGTTCCCATGTGTTATTGCAGGGCGAACTAGCGTGTCTGAGTACCCATCGATATACCGGTGGGCCAATGATGCGAATTACACAGCCGGCACATGCCACCTTTGCGGCTTGCCGATGGATCCAAGGCAAATTACCTACATAGTAAGTCATGCACTCTTCCCAGCTGTCATCAAAGGTCTCGTTCGCACCTATGCAGGTCAGTGCCCCTGGACCAAGTACCGCGGCGCAGTTTCCACATGTAAGTGCCCAAGTCTGCCAACGTTCCCCGCGAGGATCTACGCGAAGGACAGGAGAACAACCACAGTATTCGAACAAGTTCCAGCGACTCCCATCAAAACTAATCGGATCTCTGGAGCAGAACCGTCCAGCGATCGAGTCGTACATGCGGGCGCGGTAGTGGTACAGGTCGAGGACGTCGTCGTACTCGCGGCCGGTGTACGTGTAGCGGTTACTTTCGGCGGTCGACGTGCGTGCAGTTCCGCTTCCGTCGAAGATCGAGAGATTGCCGTACGCGTCATACGCGTAGCGCTCCTTGATCGTGCCGCTCGAATCGGTCAGCGCGGTGATGCTGTACTGTTGGCCGCAAGGGTAGTAACGCACGAGGTTCTCGGACGACATGCCACTTTCCGGAGATGCTTTGTTGGACGCACACGTTCTTGAGCGATTCGTGATGCAGCTATCAT
>NZ_JBFHFD010000938.1:0-2377 GCF_041583735.1 Novipirellula sp. | reverse complement strand
GATGGGTGGGATCTTTAGCAAGATCTTTTAAAGGAAACTCGCGGATTCGGGATCTTTAGCAAGATCCACTACGGGTAACGCGAATGAATGATCCGACGTCGGAGGCGGCGGGCGACTGTGTATGCCCCCAACGGAAACTGCGATAGACTGGGGATAACCGTTCCCTGAACTTCTGACTTGAGATTGAATTGGATTTAATGCGATGAGCCGTGCGCTATTGGTGATTGATGTTCAGCAAGAATATTTTTCGGGTGCCTTGCCAGTGACTTATCCCACCGGTCATCTCGATCAAATCTTGCGGGTGATGGACGAAGCGAAACAAGCGGGGGTTCCAACCGCTGTGATTCGGCACCACCAACCCGATCCCGATTCCCCCATCTTCCGGCTCAACTCCGACGCATGGCAACTGCATCCCGAGGTTGAAAAACGTCATCGCGATGTGTTGATCGATAAACAATTGCCCGGCTCGTTCACCAATACAAATCTGGCCGAGTGGCTAAAGAAAGTTGATGCCGACACGGTCGCCATCGCGGGTTACATGACGCAAATGTGCTGTGACACCACGGCCCGCCAAGCGTTTCATCGCGGCTACAAAGTCGAGTTCTTGCGTGATGCCACCGGAACACTGGACGTCGAAAACGAAGCAGGCTCGGTGACCGCGAAGCAGTTGCAAGACTCGATCCTGGTGTCTCAGCAGATGTTCATCAGCGAAGTGATCGCGACGGACGCCTGGCTTGACCGCCTGCGATAACGCCTGCGTCGCTGCGAACTCGGTGGAAAGGATGCAGTCACTTCGAGGCTGTGGGCGTAATAGTACACCCCGGCACACCATCGCTTCCGTCCGGCTCGCCCGGCCGGGGCGGGCATCTGGAAGCTACCAAGGCCCTCCCACTCCCATTGGATCTCGGTCGGGCTTGTCCCGGCGGGATCGACGGATCGTTTTCAAACTTGCGTTTTTGCTTGCCGCATCAAGGAAATCAATGCATCAAAATCGGACGCGGTCCGCACATGCCCACGGTAAATGTCACCGGCCCAATCGCCCGTTTCTTCGACTTTTTCGAAATTGGGAATCGCTTGAATGATCTCGTCTCGGGTGACGCGAAAGAAATCAGCACAGCGGTCGACGTAGACTCCGTACGACACCCCTTTATCCGCAGAGCTATCGACCGGCGAGAGAGCCGCCAAGACGGCACCTGATTTGAAAGGAGCAATTTTTCCGTTGAAGGCAACGTTGCTGCGAGTGGTAGTCATGCTATCGAACAACGATCTCGTCTGGCTCACCAACAGCGAGTACACTTCACCAACCTGTTTCGCATCTGCGATTTCCTGTAGTTGTTGTTCGGTTCGCGGCCGCCGTCGCCCCGCCGAACCACTTGCTCCCTTCCGGCTCTCAGCCTCTGCGGTCTGGCCAATCACGCGGGGTACCAATGTTTTGATGCCCTGCCCAACATAGTGCTTGATCTCAACGGCCAACACTTCGGCGGGGTCCATTTGCTCATTCAAGAACTCCACAATCCGTCGCAGTTCCATTGGAATGACATCGGCAACAATCATGAGTCGCACGCGGCCTGCTTGTAAATTGGTTTTCACTTGTTGCCAAAACCCGCTGATGTCTCCATCGGCGCCAAGAAACACACCGAGACGTTCGTCCGGATCGACACCGTCTCGCTCGCACTGTGCTTGATACTCGACTTGAATTTGTTCCAGCGACCAATGCACCACCGCGTTGGCAGCGTAATCGAGTATCTGGCCGACCACCTCACGCCGCAGACGCGTGTCGGTACTACGTTTGATCTCGACCAGAGTCGGAACGCTATCTTGATCGATGAACAAATGGTCGAGAGACCAGCGGCCATAGCCTGATGGCAGGTCAGCGACTCCCATTTCACGGCGGATCAACAGCCAACGCCGCGGATCGTCACTGCGTATTTGGTCGCCTGCGAGCAGATTGGGATACTTTTCCACCAACGTTTGGAAATCGTCTTCGCTGACAAAACCGGATTCCACCATTTCAACCAGTTCGCCGCTATCCTGGATATTGAATATACTGCCAGTCATGGGGCATATCGCATTGTAGAGGAAGCACCGCGAGAAATTGATCGCAGCTGAGGTTGAGAGTAAGCCACCATCAGCAGGTCCGAGATTTCGTCGTTGTAAGTTTGCAGTTGCGAGTAAGCCTTCCACACATCGGAGGGAGTACGCAGCACTAGGCTCTGTCTGAAAACCATGTTGCCCTTTATTTCGTACGAATGAGAGGTAAGTTATTTCGAACGAAAGGGAGGAGGTAATCATGGTGGGGCGGCATTGCTTAACCGACGATCAATGGGAACTCATCGCGGACCTAGTGATGGTTGAACGTAAGCCGGTCGGTCGGCCT
>NZ_JBFHFD010000937.1:0-2383 GCF_041583735.1 Novipirellula sp. | reverse complement strand
TGCGAAATGGTTTGTCCAAAACCAATCGGCAGCGGGGCGTTGCGATAGGCGAATTCACGATTCTTGTCGTCCACAAAATCTTCGCGGCGTACCGACATCATCGCCTGCAGGACCGCTTCGTCCTGGATGCCGAGCTGCGGCAACTCGTCGCGGATCAATTGTTCTCGCTGATGTTGAAAATCGTCGTCGACCATCACATGGCCACTCCCTTGCGTCCCCGGGTGGTCTATTCATCATACCGCTGGCGGTCACCGCAAACAAACTGTCAAGTTTCTTGCTCCGCCGGATAAAGCAATTCGGTGTTTTCGGATAGAATGCCGCCTCGGTTTGGTCTGGGAGGGCGGCGTTCCCGAGAGCCAAGGTAGACGATGATTTCGAGCAAACGCGACGAGATTTCGGCTGCACTGGATTTCGGCTTCATTGGCACAGCGGACGCTCTGGACCGCTCACGTTTTCAATTCAATCCAGTCGGAGACTACCATTGATAGGTTTCAATCGAATTTCGCTTTTAGCGAGCGCGTGCTTGTGGGGTGTCGCGAGTCCGATGATTTCGGCAACGCTTCATGCGCAGCAAACGGTTCCGTCGGCGACGACTGCTGTTTCCGGGATCGACAAGTCATTGTTTAGCGAGAAGGTTTCGCCAGGCGAGAACTTTTACAAATACGCCAATCAGAAATGGTTGGAAACAACCCAGATCCCTGGAGACAAGTCGGACTACGGGATCTTCACGATTTTGAACGATCAGACTCGCGAGCAGGTTCGCGAGTTGATTGAAGAGTCGGCGGCGAAAAATAGCAGCAAGGGCTCGGCCGCCCAGAAGGTAGGCGACTTGTACCGCAGCGTGACGGACATGCAATCGCGAAACAAAGCGGGGATTTCTCCGATCGAGCCTCTGGCCGCCACGATTGATGCGGCGAAATCCAAAACAGACCTAGCCAAAGTACTTGGCCGCTTATCGCGAAACGGCGTATATGGTCCGTTTGCATCCTTCGTCGGCGTGGATGCGAAAAAGAGTGATCAGTACACCGTATACGTGACTCAGGCGGGTTTGACGTTACCGGATCGCGATTATTATCTCGAAGACGTGCCACGCTACGTCGAGCTTCGCGAGCAACTGAAAGTCTATATTCGCGATTTGCTAAGCCAGTTCGGTTCGGTAAGTGATGCTGATGTCGAAAGCGTCTACAAAATTGAACATGCGATCGCAGAGGCTCAGTGGACGAAGACCGAGAATCGCGATCCTGACAAAACCTATAACGCGACCACTGCCGCCGAACTGGCCAATAAATTTGGCAGTTTCGATTGGGCCGCTTATGCGAAAGCGACCGGGCTTGAGGACCAAGACAAATATGTTGTCCGTCAACCAAGTTACATCGACGCGTTTGCAACCCAATTCGCCGAGACCGATTTAGCGGCTTGGAAATCTTACTTGAAATTTCATTTGATTGATGCCTACGCATCGGAGTTGACCGCATCGCTTGAACAGCGTCACTTCGATTTCCATAGCACTGCGATCAGTGGGATCACCGAGCAAGAGCCGATGTGGAAACGAGCGGTCAACACGACCAGCGGCGTGTTGGGCGAACTTGTGGGCCAGGTTTATGTCGAACGGCATTTCAAGCCTGAGGCCAAAAAACGAATGAACGAGTTGGTCCAGAACTTGAAGCAAGCTTTCGCAAAACGCATCGAATCGCGAGATTGGATGAGCGAAGGAACGAAAAAACAGGCGATCGAGAAGCTGGGATTGTTTACCACCAAAATTGGTTATCCCGACGAGTGGAAAGATTATTCGAAGCTGAGTATTGATCCCAATTCGTTGGCATCCAACATCATCGCATCGGCAAATTTCGAGCATGAGCGGGATTTGCAGAAGCTGGGCGGGCCGATTGATCGCAACGAGTGGCACATGACACCGCAAACGATCAACGCCTACTACAACCCGACGATGAACGAGATCGTTTTTCCGGCGGCGATCCTGCAGCCACCGTTTTTCAATATGGCGGCGGACGATGCCGTCAACTACGGTGCGATTGGCGCCGTGATTGGCCACGAGTTGAGCCACGGATTTGATGACAAGGGCAGCAAGTACGATGGCCATGGCAACTTGCGAATGTGGTGGACCCCGAGTGATCGCGATGAATTTGAGCGTCGTGCTGCAGTCCTTTCGAAACAGTACAGCGAATTCGAACCGGTCGAAGGCAACTTCGTCAACGGTGACTTGACGCTGGGTGAAAACATCGGAGATCTGGGCGGATTGAGTCTCGCGTACGAGGCCTACCAACTGTCGCTCGATGGCAATGAGGCACCCGTGATCGATGGGTTGACCGGGGACCAACGTTTCTTTTTGGGATGGTCGCAAATTTGGCGACGGTTGTATCGCGAG
>NZ_JBFHFD010000936.1:0-2393 GCF_041583735.1 Novipirellula sp. | reverse complement strand
TCGATCATCCAACACTCAGCCCCACAAACGCGGACGGATTCGCATTCGGCGGCGTCCCATTGTCGAACATCTTGGCGATCGCCGCGTCCTGGCTGCGATTACGGGCGTGGTATTTGATGATTTGGACCATTCCTTTCGCCAAGAAGCGAGTGAACAATCGCTCCCCAAGCGTCTGGTCTACCTCGACACCAATAACAACGCGGTCCTCGAAAAGGGCGAAAAAATTGCAGTGGCCGACGCCGCCGGTGCGTTTCGTTTTGATGACCTGAGCGACGGTGATTACCAAGTCCGTTTATTCAACGGCACCAACGTCCAAGACCAGCTGTTCCCGTTCAAAGCCACGCTCGAAACCGCAGCGACTCCGATCCAAGATCCGTTGAGCTTGCTGGCTTCGGGAAATCGTAGCGGCTATGTGTTGACTGAAACGGGGGTCGAAGTCGCTGACTTGGCCGCGGCCGAAAACGAAACGATTTCGGTTGGCACCCATTTGACGAAATTGCAATCGTTGCCTGACGGAAATCTGCTGGTGATCGGCGGCGAAGTGGGCGGCGATTCGGCATGGATCGTGGACCCTGCCGCGGGCACCGTCGACGCGGTCGATTTGTCAGGCAGCGAGTCCTCGAAATTGTGGTCCGATATTGCCATCGATGGCGACGGACGTGGGGTGGCGTTGGCCGAAGGTTCAGATCCGGTTGCGGTCCAATCGCTTGACGCGTCCGATGCGGATCTCGGACTGGTGGTATCGACCACGACCACGATCGTGCCTGCCGACACGACCGTGATTACATCGGACTCAGGGCCTCGCAGCGTATTTGCCTGGGCAGGCGAAGATGGCTTGAAATTGTCACTGTGGAGTAACGAAACCGCTTCGATGATCAGCACCGATCCGATCGAAGTGGCGGGCGTCAGCAGCCTGCTGGACTTTGACGACGAGTCGGGATTGTTGGTACTGAGGCAAATCGATGGCGGCGTCAGCGTGCTGGACGCAAACGCCGATTTTGCTTCGCTTCACTCTTTCCCCGAAATGACAGGCCCGGTCACGCTCGATGGAGCTCGTGATCTGCTAATGACCGTCTCGCCGCTGGACACCCTGTTGCAGGTCGTCGATCTGCGAGACGGATCGGTGATTGCGGACCAGCCGATCGACTTGTCGACGATCGGTGAATTAGTGGCAATCGCCAGCAAAGGAAAACCCGAAGCGATCGCCGTGCTCGGTTCCACAGGGGTCATCGAAGTTTCGCTCCGTCGGGCCGATGCGCATCGCGTCAAGATTGTCGACAACCAAGATGCCGATCCCATTCGGTTCGCGTTGTTCGTCGAAGGCGACAATACGGCTCCGCACTACGAGAGTCAGCCCGCGCTGTCGACCAGCGAAGATCAAACGCTGAATCTTGCAGCCCCCGGAGTTCGCATTGGGGTATCGGACATCGAGAACGACCAATTCGTGATCGTGCAAAAAGGAACGGCGTCGCATGGCACGGTCAGTGTCGCGGTGGATGGTTCGGTTTCTTATAAACCCGATCCCGACTTTTACGGTACCGATGCGGTCAGCGTTACGATTCATGATGGCGTCACCGAATCCGAACCGATCGAATTGTCGATCACGGTCACCCCCGTTGCCGACCCTCCTGTCGATGTCATCTTTCACCTTGACCCGATTCCCGAAGCCCTTGCGCTCGGCGATGAGGTTGGATTTATCGAGGTGATCGACGCCGACGGTGTGAACAATCACCTGATCCAAGTCAACGATCCTCGCTTTCAAGTCAACAATCACGGCATGTTGATTTTTATCGGCGGCGCGAACGGCGAAGGACTTAATTTTGAAGTCGAGCCTTGGATTCCTTTGACCGTTTCGGTCACCGACCCCGAAATCGAAATCGAACTGGTCAGTTATCCTGCGATCACCGTGACCGATTCGAATGATCCAATCACCGGCATCTCGCCGAGCGAAGCCACTGTGTTCGAGAACGCCGTGGGCGACACGGTCGCTGAGTTGTTTGTGATCGACGAAGACACCGAGCAATTCCATATTTTGACGGTGGATGACGATCGTTTTGTGATCGATGGTTCCGATTTGCGGTTGGCCGACGGCGTTTCGCTAAACTTCGAAGAAACCCAAGAAATCGTGGTCAACGTGACCGCAAAAGAGTTCGGCATCAACGGCGATCCCTTCACACAGCCAATCACGATTCGCGTCAAAGACCTGCCCGAGCAGCCAGTGGTTCTGGACTTGGTTGGCGGATCGTTGGTCGAGTTCGAATCCGGAGCGATTGCGGGCACGCTGACGCTGGATGGTCAATCCGTTAGCGCTCGCTATGTGTTGACCGTTGATGACACGCGTTTCGAAGTGGTCGACGGCCAATTGAAACTGATCGACGATCAATTCGTCGAGC
>NZ_JBFHFD010000935.1:0-2409 GCF_041583735.1 Novipirellula sp. | reverse complement strand
TCGTCATGGGCACAAGCACATGACGTGCAGTTGCCAACCATTCCTGCGGACTGCGAGTCCGCTTACCATTTGTTTTGGATGATGGTTCCATCGCTGGACGTTCAAACGCGATTGACCGACTATTTGCGGGGATGTGGAATCAGCGCGGCGTTTCATTATCAACCGCTCCATAGCTCGGCGATGGGCCAAGATTACGGTTACCGACTTGGTGATTGCCCCGTCACAGAAAAAGCGGCCGACTGCTTGCTTCGCATTCCCTTTTACACTGGTTTGTCACTGGACCAAGCGGCAAAAGTCACCCGTGCACTGAAGAACTTTGATGATTGGGATTGAGCGGAGAAACGGTCCGCTTGGAACGGTCGTTGACGATCGAGCAACGCATTTGATCCCGACCTTCACTATTTGCAGTCCATCCTGTTGTTGATTCACGCCAGGGGTCGAGTCCATTGCGTCTGTTGTATGTGCACCACGCCGGGGATGTGCGCGAGACCTATCATCGGCTTGCCGCCGGGGGTTTGGAAACCTACTACGCTCAGCGGTATTCGATGGATTCGTATGCTGCGCTAACCAAATTGGTCGACGAGTTCGCGGTGATGACGTCAACCACCGACGAACCGTATGACGAGGTGTTGCCCAACGGAGTCCGCGCGATTGGTGCCGGACTGGCCGGCGGCGGCGATTCTGCGACGATGATCCAAAGGATTTCGCAAATTCAGCCAACTCATCTCGCCATCCATCCGATCGACCAGACTGTGATTCGCTGGATCGCCAAACAGCGAATCCAGGCCATCACCACCTTCGCGAACACGCTGGCGCGCGAAAAATGTGGTTTCCCCCGAAACATCGTGCGTGAAGCCAAAACACGGCGAACGGCGCGAGCACTCAACCGAGACAATTTTCGTTGGGTGGGCAGTTATGGCATCAACTCGTCACGTGAACTTGCACGACTTGGTGTGAACCCCGAGAAAATCATTCCTTGGGATTACCTGATCGATTCCGATCCTGGCCCATTCGCGGCCAAGCCGTCCCCAAGCAACCGCGACCACTTTACGCTGTGCTACGTCGGCACGGTGTCGGAGGGCAAGGGGGTAGCGGAAATGATCGAAGCGGTTGCCATTTTGAAATCGATGTCGATCAAGGTGACACTGAAATTGGTGGGACCGGACACCGCAAATTTCGCACGCGATCACTGCACGCGATATCACGTTGAAGACCGCGTTGAACTGATGGGGCTGATGCCAAGCGATTCCATTGAACCGCTGATGAACCAGTGCGATCTTGTCATCGTGCCAAGCCGGCATGATTACCCCGAAGGATTCCCACTTGTCATCCACCATGCGCTGCGTGCTTGCACCCCAACGATTGCGTCGGATCACCCGATGTTCACCAGCCATTTGAAACATCGTGAGAACGCGATGATCTTCCCTCAGAAAGATGCGGTACAAATGGCAGCTTGCATTGAACAAGTGCTGACCACTGCGGAACTTTACGAGTCAATCTCTGCCGTCTCGCACGCGACATGGAAACGGCTCCGATTGCCGGTCAAATGGGGCGACCTCGTTTCCCGCTGGATACGCAATAACGCCGACGACCAACAGTGGTTGTCCGAACATAGCTTGGCGAACTTTCGCGACCATCATTGTCCGTCGAGTCCATAGAGATTGTCCTTAATCTTATCGATGCAGCGGCGTTGCTTCGCGGTGGTCGATAAAATCCGCATCAACGCCAAGGTCGTTCAGCAATAACCGGCTGGTAATACGGCTTGATTCATAGATCACCGGCAATCCGCTACCGGGGTGCGTTCCGCCGCCGACCAAGTAAACGCCCTGCAGATCTTCGAAACGATTGCCGGGACGTCGATGTAGCATTTGGCCAAGATTGTGAGCCAAATTGAAGGTCGCGCCGCGGTAAACCCCGTAACGCTGCTGCCAATCGTCGGGCGTGATACGATGCTCGAAACGAATTCGCTCGCGAACGTCACCACACCCGATCTCTGCCATACAGTCAAGCGCGCGGTCACGAAACGAGTCCGCTTCGGCTGCCCAATCGACGTTTTCATGCTGATGGGTCACCGGCACTAACACGTACAACGTGCTGCATCCGGGCGGCGCCAGCGAGGGATCGGTCACCGACGCATTTTGAACGTAAAACGACGGATCGTCACTGAGCGAGTGTGTCGTTTCGATCTCCTTCAGATTCTGTTCGTAATCTCGGCTGATGTGAATGTTGTGATGAGGAAGGTCGTCATAAGATCCTTCGATTCCCAGGTACAACATAAACGTGCTGCAGGAAAACTTTTTCTTTTCGATTGCCTTGTCATTCCAACGTCGCCGCACTTCGTTTGGCACATGGCGAGTCATCCAGTCCGCGAAATCAGCGTTGACGACAAACGAATCGGCTGCGTAGCGA
>NZ_JBFHFD010000934.1:0-2415 GCF_041583735.1 Novipirellula sp. | reverse complement strand
CGCCGAATGGTGCCCAGCATGTACCGAGCAGAAGCAGTTGTTCGAGGACGGTGGCAAAGATTTGCCGTTTGTCGAGGTCACCAATCCTGACCGCACGCCATCACAGTTGGCGATCGATGAGGGCATCACCAGCTATCCGACATGGGAATTTCCCGATGGCACGCGACTTGTCGGCGTGCAAACGCTTGCCACGCTGAGTGCTCGCAGCGGGGTAGCGATCCCGCAAGGTGAAACGCCAACGTTTGCCCCGGTCGGTAACAAAACGATCCAAATCGGAGCTCCGCTGCATGTGCCCATCGACGCCTATGATCCCGATGGCGGCCCCTTGACGATCACGGTCAGCGTCCAGAATCCCGCGTTATTGGAAGCGGTCGTGCTGTCGGGGAACCGGTCGATTCGAATCGACATGGAAGGCTATGGCGACATGGTGTTCGAGTTGTTCGAGGACCGAGCTCCCACAGCGACCGGGCGAGTGATCACGTTGGCCAATCAAAACTTTTACGATGGCATTCAATTCCACCGGGTGATTGACAACTTCGTGTTGCAAGGGGGCGACCCGACAGCGACCGGATCAGGGGGTTCGACGCTCGGCGATTTTGACGATGATTTCCATGCTGACTTGATGCATACCGGTTCGGGTGTGTTGTCATACGCCAAAGCGGGTGACGACACCAACGATTCTCAGTTCTTTATCACCGAAGGTGCGCAGCGTTTCCTCGACTTTAACCACAGCGTGTTTGGACAACTGGTTGAAGGTGAAAAGGTTCGCGAAGCGATCAGCGAACATGCCACCAACGCCAGCGACAAGCCGACGTCCGCGATTCGCATCACCAGCGTCGACGTCTTTGATGACACTGAAAATGCCGTGGTGATGCTGAAAGCCAAAGGCAACGCCACCGGCACCACCAACGTCACCTATACCGTGACCGACGCACAAGGCCGTACGTTTTCGGAAACCACCACGGTCAGTGTGGTTGCAGACAATTCGAACAGCCAACCATTTTTGAACAAGATCACCGATCCCGCGTCGGTCCCCAGTGGAACCGCTGCAACGCTTGCGTTATCGAGTGTTGATGTCGAAGGAGACGCGGTCACGTATTTCGCCAGCTCCCAAAACGCCAACGCAGCAACCGCCACAGTCAATCCGACCACGGGCGTGGTCACAGTGACGCCTAAAGCCGGTTTCGTGGGAACCGTTCCTATTTTGGTCGGCGTGCGTCCCGGGACTGGCGTGACAGGAAATTCATCAAGCGACCTGGACACGCAATTGGTGACATTCACCTTTGGCAGCGGCGAATCGGTGGCCACGCCAACGGGCATCGACTTGAGTGCAACTCGCGACACGGGAACAAGCAACACCGACAACATCACCAACGCGGGAACGTTGTCGTTTGTGGTCACCGGAGTCACCTCGGGTGCGACCGTAGAGTTGGTCAACACCGCGACGAACACGGTGATCGGCGTGGGGGCGGCAACCGGCACAACGATCACGATCACGACCAACAACATCGCCGCGCTCGGTGACGGCACCTATAACATTGCGGCACGGCAAACCGTCAATGGAGTCACGAGCGAACGAACTGCGGGCATCAACGTGGTTTACGACACCGAGGCTCCGGGCAGCGTGGTTGGAACCGCCGCTACCCAAGGCAACGTGGGACGCGAATTCCGCACCGATCTGATCAGCAGCGAAGAAGGCAACGGTTTAACGTACACGTTGACATCGGCACCCGCAGGCGCGACCATTGTGGCGGCGACCGGCGAAGTCGTCTGGACACCAACGGCATCCCAAACCGGCGACAACACGTTTACGGTCGAATTGACCGATGCGGCGGGCAACGTTCGCACCGAGTCGTTCAACGTCAATGTTGCCGGCCAGCCGATCGCCGAGATCAAGCTGACGATCACGGATCTGCAAGGCCAACCAATTACCGCAGTCCAGGTCGGCCAAGAATTCAACTTGAATATGATCGGCGTCGACGCTCGGACCGGCGATGATCTTGATGGAATCTTCGCGGCGTTCGCCGACATTTTGTTCAACAGCGCCCTCATCCAACCGAAACCGGGAACCTCGATCACCTTTAGTGAACGATTCCCCACGGTGCAAAAAGGAACATTCTCGGATGGCTTGATCGATGAACTTGGTGCGGCAACCGATCGCTTGACGCCCAGCGGATTGACGGACAGTTTGATCGCGACGATTCGCATGGAAGCGTTGGCGACCGGATCGGTCAATATTCGCTCGGAACCCGCCGACGCGGCCGATAGCGAAGTCTTGCTGTACGGCAACGACAACCGAATTTCGACCGATGCAGTTGCCTATGGCAGCGTGCAGCTTGCGATCGGGCAAAATTTCACGGTCGCCGATGACAAGATCACGGTCGCCGAAGATTCCGCGCCGACCACCATTGATGT
>NZ_JBFHFD010000933.1:0-2422 GCF_041583735.1 Novipirellula sp. | reverse complement strand
TCGAAACGCTCTCTGGGGCGGAAACGACTGCTCCGCCGATGTCGCGAATGACCTGGCTTCGTGACAAAGCCATCTGCACGACCGAAGCGAGTGTTAGCTCCCATGTTTCCCGTTGTTCCGGTGGCAAATGCACACTGTCAATGGGGACAGGATCGTTCGAAACGCAAGTGTATTTGACCTCCATCCACTGGGGATCAAAATTCGCAATCGAATCGTTGTCGGCCACAGCAATGAGTGTTGCCTGCGTGAGTTCGCGAGAGCGCATCCCGCACCCCGCCAACAATCCGACGTGACCAATGAAAATGAGGAGACATATCTTCGCTGCCAAATTCATAGTAACTTGAATTCGTAACACGGAAACCACGCCCCATCAGAACAGTTTGTCGTCCACTAACTAGGCGGGGCATCATTCCGATCGTGCGGCCCCCACAGGAAGTACAGTCGTCAAACTCATCGTAAACCGCATCTTTTTTCGGAAGCTGTGGTTTGGGACGGAGTACCATTGCGAACGGGTGTTGTCATTGGATCAAGCACTGCAAGTCTGCCGTGGACGTATCGATGTCCAATTGGACTTGAAGGAAGAAGGCGTGGCGTATGCAGATCAAATTGTCGCGGCCGTGAAAGTCGATGGCGAACCTGCACGCACGATCGAGGCAGTGCGAACCGTGGAACAATCGCGTCAGCTCAAAGAACGCTTGCCTGAAATGAAGACGCTAATTTTTCTGCGTCAGAAAAAGCAGCTGGATGCGTTTCTTACGGCGGACGTGAATTACTTACGACCCCAAATTGCCTGGATTGAAAATGACCCAACGCTACTGACTAAGATGCGTCAGGCTGGAGCGAAAATCCATTTCGATGCGACCACAGGAACACCAGAGAAAGTACTGCCGCTGCTAAAATATCATCCTGAATCTTTGTTGTGCGATGATCCCGGGCGTCTGGTCAAAACGCTTGCGCAACTACAGGCGAAGAAGTAATCGAGGAAGTAATGAAGCGATGACTGAAAATGAGATTGCCTCAGTTGTCGATGCGCGTTTCGAATGGCATCGAAATGCCTAATGTGTGTGGCTATCGATTCGAACCGCTGGTGCTGAGATGAACATCCCCGACCGTCGGTTCTGGGAGCTCCGAAACCATGACCGCCGTGTCAGGAGCCTTTCCAGAGTAAAAAGAGACGTAGTGGGTGTTCCCGATCACGGTGGCGTTCGCGTTGCCCGAGTCCCATGCAATCGGACTGCCGGTGGTGACGGCTTCCGAAGCAGGCCAATGCAGCGGATTGTCAAAGACGACGTCTGGTTCAACGACTCGGCGACGAAGGATTCCCCGGCCACGTTCGTAGTAATAATTGCTCAACAAACCGGTTTTGGAATCGAGGATCAGGCTGGGGGTCGAGGCAAGAATGTCGCCAATGTTGGTTTGCTCGCGAGTCCACGTGGCACCGTTATCCGTTGAAACCAGTTGGAATTGAGCTGGCCCGCTTTCCGTCCGCGCGATGGCAAGGATCCTGCCGTCGCCAAGGTAAACAGCGGAGGGTTCGGTGGGCCAGTCTGTTTTCATCAGCCCGGACTCGACAGGAGTCTGCGTCCAGGTGGCACCATCGTCGCTGCTGGTCATCATGCCCCACGAGTGAACCGCTTCGTCACTGTAGTTTCCTGCGAACCACAAAGCCATCAACCCAACCTCGGGGACCGAGAAGACGTCGGTAATCTGCATGGGTTGAACAGCGAGTTTCGGTGTTGCTACGAGCGTGAACTTCACCCCATCGGTGGTGCGGTAGAGGTCGTGATTCCAGTCCTTTCCGATGCGGCGCACCCAGAGCAGCATTGCCCCTGTGGAATCCAAGCCCTTCCCGACAGTGACTTCGCCGTAGCCGGGTGTGTTCGCGACGACTGTTTCCGCCGTCCACGTTTTTCCACCGTCGGTAGAAGTGCGTGCATACACGGCGCGGGCATCTTCGCCGATCGAATGCGCCGAGCCTCGACTGTAAGTACAGACCAGTTTCTCGCCGACGGCCTGAGTCATTGGCCAAGAGTTGTAGCCACTCACATCCTGCACGACATGAGCCTCCGCAAGAGCGCTTAACGGAGTCACCTTCACAACCGCCAGACCGGCGGGGCGGGTGGACGTGTCCCCGGGCAGGCCGGGCTCGCGCTGAATCCGCACCGTCAGAGGCGCATTGGGAACCACTTCGTAGTAGGACTCCAGTACGATCGTTCGAGAATGCAGCGGACCGGCGGGCAATGGTGTTCGCACGGGCTTGCCCAAAGCGTAACGCGCTGTGAACGGGGCATCCTCCACCATCTGCGATAAGTGAACCCGATAAACATCCTCCAGGTCAGGGTTTGTTTCCGCGTCCGTTGAGGTCACCACAATCTCGACCTTCACCGCGACGCACTCGTCGGGAAGTCCGTTGACAACGCCG
>NZ_JBFHFD010000932.1:0-2423 GCF_041583735.1 Novipirellula sp. | reverse complement strand
GGGCAATCTAAACGCTCGCCAAGTCACTAGCGGCCGAAGTCCCTATGGCGTTTGGGGAGCGATGGGAAGTCCCGCAGGAAGTGAAACGGAAACGTATTCCGACTAATTTCTCCAGCGTGCTCACTCTCTTTTTCGCATCAAGGCAACCTTTCACATCAAGGTGACACAGCGTCGTTGCCTTGATCGCGATCTAGAGAGCGATGGATTTGCTAAACTTGAATCGTCGTCACGGCTTCCTCGAAGCATCTTTTCTCTCGTTGAAGGAATCAGATGGTCACGTATGTCAATCAAGCAGTTGCACTCGCAGGCTTGTGTCTGCTAGGGGTGTGTGGATGTTCCGGGCAATCGATTCCCGATGACCTGCCGGAATTGTATCCCACCACGCTGACAGTCCATCAGTCTGGGACGCCTTTGGTCGGCGCCAGTGTGCAATTGGTTGCGACGGATCCGGCTTTCAGTAAATGGGTCTCCGGCGGCAGCACCAATGAAAAGGGCGAAGTCGTGGTGATGACGCATGGCAAGTATGAAGGTGCACCAGTGGGCAAGTTCAAAGTCACTGTCAATAAGACGCAGACCGAAGGCCAGTCAGTCAGCAACGATCCTGGCGTTTCAAGTCCAGTGAAAATTTACGACTTGGTCGAAGCCAAATTCCGCAGCGTCACCACCACTCCGGTCGAAGTTGAAATCACAGCCGGCGAAAACAACTTGGATGTCATCGACGTTGGCGCGGCGGTAAAGGATGCTGCGGCTAAGCTGTAGATGGGGTCGTGGTCAAGCGGCCTGCAGAACAAGTCTATGGAGTTTCAATTTGTGGGCGATCTTGTTGGCGTTGTTTTTTGATTTTTCAGACGGTTGGCAAGGCCGTATTTGACATCGGTTGTACATGGAGTATCAGTTCTGGTTGATCGTGTATCACTCTGTTTTCGTGTTTCCGTTTTTTGACGACTTGCAGCACACGCAAGGTGGCGAGCGTGTTACTTTTGCAGATTCACGCAGTGCTCTTCCCGCCAAAAGTAACGATGGTTCGCTAACCTCTGGATATTGGTTTATCTCTCCTGTCGGAAATTAGCTTGGCGGCAAGTGTTTGTGTTTTTTGTAAGTGATTTTGCTCAAGCAAATCATAAACACGTATTTTTTTCGATTCTCAAATGAGGGTAGACAGATGAACCGGGATGCCAGGCGGAAGTTGACGGGTTTTACTTTGGTGGAATTGTTGGTGGTGATCGCCATTATCGGCGTATTAGTCGGGCTGCTTTTGCCCGCGGTTCAAGCGGCTCGTGAAGCTGCACGTCGCATGCAATGTTCCAATAACATGAAGCAATTGGGGTTGGCGATCCAGAATTATCATGCTGCGAATAACCAATTCCCCGCCGGTGCGGTGGATTTCCATGGGTTTTCACGAAACAGTCGCACTGTCAGTGCGGCTATTTTCTTGATGCCGTTTATGGAGATGAATTCGCTTCACGACGCGTTTGTCGAAGACGCCAAAAAGGCGACTCCGGGCTCGGGTCCCTGGCAAAGTGTGGCACTACAAGAGGCCGGACCACAATCTGCGTTCCTCTGCCCATCAGCGCAAAATGCAGATGGTACGGCGATCAACGGCATCTCGAAATGTCATTATGTCTTTAGTACCGGTGATGCAATGTGGCACAACGCTCGCAATGACTCGCAAGAGGCAAGTACCTACGCGCGCATCGATCCACGCGGCCCCTTTATTCCTCGGCTCAATGGCGAACGAAACTCGGTTCGCCGTTTTCGTGACCTGTTGGATGGAACCAGCAACACGATTGCGATGAGTGAAGTCGCAGCAACTCCTCGTGACCAAGCGTTTGTCAAAGGCGATGTCGCTAGTTTCAATGGAATGTATGACGGAACATCGGCGCTACCCGGGCCTTGTTTGACTGCACCGCTGGATCCCAATAATCGGCGTCAATATCAAAATGGCGCGGACTGCTGGCGTGGTTTGATTCTTGGTGATGGGCGGACCGTCAACAATCGTTTCACAACCACGCTGCCGCCTAATTCGTACTCGTGTGCTTACGGCGGTGGTAACGATAGCTGGGGTACCTATTCGCCCTCGAGCGAACATCAAGGGGGTGTGCAGACGCTGATGTTTGATGGTGCGGTCCGCTTTATTACTGATTCCATCGACTCGGGGAACCTCAATGCACGTCAAGTCACTTCCGGTGAAAGCCCGTATGGGGTTTGGGGAGCGATGGGATCGATGGACGGAAAAGAAACCGTTTCCTATGACGGTTGATTTTGATTTGTCTCGTTTTCCTTCTCACCACATCATCACGATCCGTGCTGATGCGGGGGTTTTATCTTATGTTGAACAGAATTAGGTGTTTGCAGATGTATCGAATCGCGTTTACTTGCGTGTTGCTTGCAGTGGTTTCCGGGTGTGCCTCTGAAGAAAAGCC
>NZ_JBFHFD010000931.1:0-2442 GCF_041583735.1 Novipirellula sp. | reverse complement strand
CGGCCGACTAATCCGCACACTGCGTTGCGAAGGCTTGGAGGGTTCAGGCAATCGAATCGCAATCATGAAAATTTGGAAAGGAGATCTTGCGTTGGAAGATCAAAAAATCGACTTGCCTGAGCGGCTTGACCTGATCGCCGTTGGCGCCCACCCGGACGACGTCGAGATCGCTTGCGGGGGAACGCTGGCGAAACTTGCTAACAAAGGTTATCGAGTCGGGATCATCGATCTGACCGATGGCGAGCCGACACCGAACTCGCCTAGTCCCGAAGTGCGGCTGCTTGAATCGCAAGCCGCCGCAAAGGTGCTGGGAATCAAAAAACGAATTCAGCTTGACCTGCCAAATCGCCGCTTATTCGACTGTTTCGAGCACCGTGTTGCGCTGGCCAAAGAGTTTCGCCGCTATCGGCCTCAGCTCGTGATTGGCTTTGGCGAGAAGACGCCGATGGCGTCTCCGGATCATTGGCAGGCAATGCAAATTACTGATGCCGCCGTCTTTTACAGTCGGCTGACGAAATGGGATGAATACTTTCCCGGTTTGCCGGTCCACTCGATCCAGCGGCAACTTTATTACCGATTGGCGGTCGAACCGGACACGTTGGCGGGAAATCCGTATCACCAAATTGTCGACATCAGCGACACGATCGAAACCAAGATCGAGTCAATCTTGTGTTACAAAACTCAGTTCGAACACAAACCGAATATCGTCACCCGCGTTCGCGCGGCGGCAACCGTGACCGGTGCCGCCGCCAGTGTTACCGCAGGAGAATCGTTTGCCGCAGCGAAACCGTTCGCAGTGGATAACTTGATGGTCACACTCGGGCTCGAACCGCTGATGGACTAGCCCGCGGATGGACTAGCTACGTTTTCCGCGTTTCGGGGTGATTTCCTCTTCGCCTTCGTCGTCCCCCTCGCGATGACGACGGTGCAGATACATCTTGATCGGCACTTCGCCAAAGGGCAGGTGGTCTCGCAATACGCCCAGCAAATAACGCTTGTAATCCGCAGTAAATGCCTTCGGTTCGCTGCACATCAACACCACGGTGGGTGGTTCGGTAGCGACTTGCGTGGCAAAGTAAATCTTGGGGCGACGGTTTTGGTACATCGCCGGCGGATGAGCGTCGATAGCGGCTCGGATCAACCGGTTCAGCTGCCCTGTGGTCACCCGTTCCCGCGCCTGTTTGAACAACATCGTCGCGTGATTGAGCAGCGTTTTGACATTCTTTCCGGTCTGGCCGGTGATGAATGCAATCGGAGCATAGGTGAGTGTGGGGAATTGGGCATGGATGTAGCGAACCCAGCGATCGGTCGGCACTTGGCCGTGATATTTATCCCACTTGTTGATCACAAAGATACAGGGTTTGTGATTTTCCATCACATATCCCATTAGCTGTTTGTCAACTTTGCTGACGGTTTCGCTCGCATCGAAGAACATCAAAACGACGTCCGCTCGACGAACGCTTCGCTGAGCACGGTGCATCCCGTAATACTCGAGGTCGGTTCGCTGGCTTTTGCGTTTGCGAAGCCCTGGGGTGTCGATCGCCATAAAGGACTGGCCATCCATCTCGAAAATCACATCGACACTATCACGTGTGGTCCCGGCCACTTCGCTGACGATCATGCGGTCATCTTCGGCCAACGTGTTGAC
The DNA here is from genome assembly GCF_041583735.1 of Novipirellula sp. Lineage (NCBI taxonomy): Bacteria > Pseudomonadati > Planctomycetota > Planctomycetia > Pirellulales > Pirellulaceae > Novipirellula > Novipirellula sp. Next base: position 794 of record NZ_JBFHFD010000931.1, on the reverse strand, counting down.
GAACGTGCTTTTGCCGACATTTCGCCGTCCAACGATCGTCACCTTCATCTGAGGTTCTTGGACCAATTCGTTATTCGGTTCGGGTAACCGATCGACAATTAGGTCCAACAAATCTTGGCGGTTGCGATTCTGCGTCGTGCTGACCCGAATCAGGTGCCCGCGACCGAGGCGTTGAAAATCTTCGGCCAACACATCCTGGTGCGATTGATCAGCCTTGTTGGCGACCAAAATCACCGGCCGCTGAACCGAGCGAAGTCGCTCGGACACCTCTTCGTCCATCGGCATCACGCCGGTCTGGACGTCGACCACCAACACGATCACATCGGCGGTATTGATCGCGATTTCAATTTGGTTGCGAACGTCCTCGGTCAGATTGTCCGCGTCTACCACCCCCATTCCGCCCGTATCGACCAACTCGAAAAAACGGTCATTCGATTCGATCAACGTCGTCATTCGGTCGCGTGTGACGCCTTCGTAATCGTCGACAATGGCAAGGCGACGACGCGCAAGCCAGTTAAATAGGCTGCTTTTGCCTACATTGGGGCGACCGACAATAGCGACTCGAGGGACGGGCATTCGTGATTACAGGGGTGCGGGAACAACAAACAGGGGCACGGGAACAACAATGTGACAATGCGCTTAAGCACTGAATCCTATTCTCGGCGACCCAAATCACAAAGCCCTAGAAGACGTTCAAACCTAGATTCGCTAGAATCTCCGCTATGTCTGACAAGATTTTACCCCCGCTGGATCGCGATCAATTGATCATGCAGGCCGCTGCGCTTGCCGATCAT
>NZ_JBFHFD010000930.1:0-2447 GCF_041583735.1 Novipirellula sp. | reverse complement strand
GGGGATTGCTCGGTCGAGATTAAGATTACGAGTAAGATTAGGATTAAGAGATGGGGTGTCAGCGGCTTGGTTTTCGTCGAGCCTTCGATCGGTGGGAATCTGATGCCCGATGCAATACGATGCGTTGGATTGCTTGAAGATCGGGATTTACAGGAAAATGAAAACGACAGGAAAATATAAAAGCTATCGTCGCGATCAGAGAATCTTTCTGTCGCACCAATCTTTCTGTCTTTGGTTTATCGAACGTTGACTGCGGGAGGAAACGGTGAGTGCGAGAGAGACAGCCGGGGCTCGCCGCGACCGGTCGGTTTGAGTCGACCGTCTCGCTCGCTGCGACCGGGCGGCTTGCGCCGCACCGCTAAATAAAACCAGCGTCATCGGGCAACGATTTGCTGGATGCATCCTTCTTGTTCTTCTACGGTTGTTCGTGAGCGAGTCGAGGGATTGCGCGGTCGGGATTAAGATTAAGATTAAGAAGGGAAGCAGTGATGGGGTCGGTAATGAGGGATCTTTCGCAAGATCTACTACGGGGCGGTTAGGTGAACTGGTTTGCTAGGACCTGCATCGTCTCGCGTTGACGCTTTTGTACGAATTGTCGGGCGGCTTCGGTCTTGGCTTTCGCGGCGGCAAAGTCGCTGGCCATTGCGACGACGGCGTCGGGGATCTTTGCGGATTGATTTTCGTCGTCAAGGTCGAACAGCCAATCCCCCAGTCCGATGTCTTGCCACATGAACCCCTTGCTCGTCTGTTCGGCGAACCGACACACGATCGCGGGGATGCCGTTGCCGACTGCCATGATCGGTGAATGCATCTCGCTGCCAAACAGTCCTGCACTGCGTACATAAACACTCAGTGCTTCGTCGGTCAGCCAAAAGTTCTCTCGCCATACCACTCGCGGTTTCACATCTGCAGGCAGCTTGTCGTATAGGTTTTCTTTGCCCACCTTCATCTGCGTCATGTCCTCGGGACAGAGCAGGACTTTCAAGTCGGTTTCTCGAACCACGCGAACGATCGCTTCGCGAATCGGAGCATGATCCCGGTCCTTCATCGCTTCGTTATGCGCATGCCGCTTGGGATCGATGACGCGTTTCTTGCTGGGGATCGTCCAGTACGGTGTGTATCGCAATCGCGACTGACAACACAGGAATTTGCCTTCTTCGAGTCCATTGGCTTTGAGGAACGCAGTGGCCGCGGCGTCGTCACGCAAATCACAAGCGAATGCACCGTCCGGACCAAACTCCATCACCGGGCAATCGACGCCTTGTTCTTTTGCCAGCGCCAACGACACCGAATCGCGAAAAAATACGAACTTGGCTTTGCTGAGCAGTTCCTTGTCATCACCGGACAAGAATGAACCGTGAGTGATCCCGTAGACGCCAAACGGTTTGCCGGTGTGTTTGACGTAGGCCGCGACATCGCGAGCGGCGACCAAGGACGGGCCTGATCCATGCAGCAAAAATTCGGACCATTTGATCGCGTCTTGCAGCTCGGCGCTAGACGCGGTGCCATCGCCGCGGATCGAGCCTTTGACGATCTTCAAATTTGGAAATCGCCCGTGTTCCATCGCGGCGACTTCATCGGTCAAATCGCCCGAAGCCCACAGGATGACCTCGGCGTCGGGCAGATGTTTTTCGATTAGCGCCAACACGCCAGGCGTATGAGCGATGTCGCCAATGTTGACGACCTGCCACGACGAACGCAGTAGGATGCGTGGCCGCTGTGATTTGGCAGCGAACGCAGGGCTCGCCAGCGATGTCGTCAGAGTCGCAGCCAAAGTGGACTGCAAGAAAGTTCGTCGTTTCATCATAGTAGCGTTTTGGTTTTCAGGTAGCGAAAGTCGCGAAGACTTTCGGTAGAGATTTCGTAGTGGGTAGCGGAACTCGTCAAGAGTTTCGATGCGGTGGGGATTTGCTGGAGCGTGTCAAGAGTCTGTTAATTTAATTGAAATGCAATTCGCAGTGGTGAGCCGTGGGCCGTAAGGCACCGGGTGGCGCGTGAGCCCCGGTCGCTTACGCGTCACGGCTCAGTTGTTCAACGTTGTGTCAAGAGTCTCGATGTGTTTATTGTATTCGACGAAAGTCTTGACGACTTCCGCTACGCTTGACTTGCATTGGTTCAGTACGGCACTCTTTTGGGAAGATGCGTTAGCGAGGGGTGGTGGAGGATTCTTGTGAGTTCAACGCTTCGATGTTGGCGGCTTGATGCAGCTTCATCATCTCGGTGTCGCTAATCGCTCGATCGAAGACGGCGAGGCCTCCGAAGCGACCGATCGTTGCTTCGCGTGTGAACGACCCGACGGCGTAACGAGCACCGACGGTGAAGTCCGATCCGCCTCCGGGTTTGGTCTTGGCATGCTTTTCCGCGTCGTAACCAAAGATGCCACGGCCGTGATAATACGGATTCATTCCGCGGTCTTTGCCATCGGGTCCTTCGCTGGTGAAGTAGCG
>NZ_JBFHFD010000929.1:0-2447 GCF_041583735.1 Novipirellula sp. | reverse complement strand
TTCGGGTACGACGATCCAGGATTGGGGATCAGTGGTCTTCGCAACATTCAAAACGAATTTCTGGTTCCTCGTACCGCCGGTGCACGATCCGAGGTCATCAACTTTAGCCTGCGTCTCGGTGCGTTGGTCGAAGCCGTGGTGCCGCAACCGGTCGTGCGTCTCGCTGATGGTTCGCTGCAACAGAACCGTAACGAAATTGTCGTCTACTTTAACGAAGATCCGCTGTTCGTCGAAAATGACGACAATGGAAATCCGACACCGCGATCGGCCGAGAATCCTCGCTTCTATCAGCTGTTGCTGACGGATGAAACGGCGCGAACGACCGACGATGAATTGTATCATCCCGATTCGGTGGTCTATGATGCAACCACCCATACCGCTCGGTTGTTCTTCAGTGGCGACATCAACAATCTGCCTGGGGTTCCACTTGGCGGAGGCACGTTCCGTTTGCGAATCGGATCGGCGGTCGACAATAAAGTCGATTTAATAATCGAACCTAAGCGTACCGAAGTGGCTCCGGTCGCGGTGACCAATTTCGGAGTCGAGGGGCTACGTGTCAGCTTTGTCTCCAAATCCATTGGCGAAGCCGCATCCGGTCGAAAAGTTCGGTTCGAAGATGTCGGTGCGGCGGGGCTATCGGTCCGCGCTGAAACCGACGGGACGGTCGTGTTTAATTTCGGTGGCGACTCGCCCACAGTCACTGACCTACGTGTGGTAGCCGCAAGCGAACCTACCGTGGGTTCGTTGATCGAAGTCAATTCGATGCTAAACAACGACACAACCCAAGGCGGCAGCACGCTGGTGCCTCGCAATGTGATCGGGGCGCCTGCACTCGTCTTGACCGCGGTTGGCGACACGCTTGGTACGGCACTTGACGTCGGAGTGTTTGGTCGCGACGAGCAGTTGACCAGTTTGATTTTCAATGAGTCGATTGATGCCCAACCGTTCCTGATCGAACTGCCAGGTGGCAATGACGACCCAGGCCATCGTGAATTGGATGAAGTCGCTGGTGCGCTGCTGCAACACATCAACGGTAACTTTGGTCCCGATGTGCAAAACGGCATCACCGAGATCGCGTACAACTTTAATACGATCTTTGATACCAGTCCGGCTGGAGTTCCGTTCCAGAACCAAATCACCGAGCGACAAAAGACACGCATTCGCGAAGCCCTTGGAGCTTGGGCTAGCAAGATCGGCGTCCAGTTCCGCGAAACTGCGGACAGCGGGATCACCTTTGCACTAGGCGACGTTGCGAATCTTCAGCTGGGCACGTTGCCGGATACCGTCCGGGTTCAGCAAAGTGTGCTCAACGCCCGCGTTCGCATCGACCCCACGTTCACCGAATCTGCCTTGGTCTTTAGTAACCAAGTCACTTTTGATACCGCCTATGGCGAAGATTTCTATCGCAAGGCAACTGCCGGGATCGGTTTGATCTTGGGGCTCGAACAGACGCCGGATTTGCCATCGCAAACGTTGATGAGTCTGAACAGCACGTACTTGAACAACTCGATCAATTCGCGACCGGATGAAGAGCCGGTATTCCCCGGCAGCTTTGATGTGTTGCATGGTCAATATGTGCATCGGCCGGACAGCATCGATGTCGACTTGTATCGATTCCAAGTCGATTTGGAGGACGTCGATCGCGTGGGGCAATTGACGGTCGAAACGTTTGCCGAGCGTTTGTCGGAATCGAGTCTGCTGGACACCACGCTGACGTTGTATCAAGAGGTCAAGGCATCGGCAGTGACCGACTTTGGCGTCGGCGTTACATTTAACGACCAAACATCGAAAGACGAATTTCTAGAGGTACGATTTGATTCGTTGCTCGAAGGCCGTTTGGGTAACAATCAGCGAATCGATTTCATTCAAACCGATCGCGCCGCCGGTGATACTGCGGTTCGCGTGACGCAGCCCACTGATTCAACGGGCAAACCGATCGCCAACGCCATCTTGGTGGATCTGCCGCGTAAGGGAGCCAACATCTCCAGCGTGCCGGCGAAATCGATCGTGGACGCGGTCAACAATAGCCCGTTTGCAAGTTCGATCATGCGAGCCACTTTGGTGGCTGGATCGCCAACGGCTGACGTGGGTGGAAGCTCGTTGAATTTCTCGCCGATCTTATTCAGCGGCGGCGGCATCGTCCAATTGGGACGAAACGACGACTACTTCAGCGAAGATTCACGCTTGACCGCCTCGCTCGGCGAAGGCACTTACTATGTTGGCGTTGCCGCAAGTGGCAATGACCACTACGACCCGACGATCGCGCGAAGCGGTTACGGCGGATTGACTGAAGGCAAGTACGAATTGCACTTGAAATTCGAGCCACAAGTCGATGAAACCGATGTGATTCGTGATTTGGACAGCGATCGCGTTGACGTTCCCGGCACAATCCTCGATGGCGATGGTGATGGGCAACCCGGTGGCGCTCATAATTTCTGGTTCCAAAC
>NZ_JBFHFD010000928.1:0-2467 GCF_041583735.1 Novipirellula sp. | reverse complement strand
GCTCATCCGTTTGTAATCGAGCGTTTCGGGGGTGTCCGAAGCTTGATGGTAATTTGAATTGCGTAAGAAGCTGGTGTCGGTCAACATCAGCGCCGCAAAGCCATGGTCCCAAAACGAACTGTTGTCGCTGCGACGGATCTCACTGACCTTTTCTGGTAGCACGATTGAGAACAGCGGCATTTTGGTTCCACGTTTAAAGCCTCGTCGAAATTGCCAATTCAGTTTCCACGAGGCTGGGTTTCCAACCGCTGCTAAGAAATTGCCTCGTTTGGGAAAAAACCGATGAAGCGACCGAGGGATCGATGGTGGTACTTTTTGTGATCCAATTTCGTCACAAAAATACCCGACCATTTCGAGGCACAGCATCCCGATAATTTTCTCGCCCTGTTGTTTCGATTGACGTGCGTGGTACTGACTGCCCATTGCATCAAAATCGCCATAGGGTTTCTCCTCGCATGTGAACGCAACATACCTCGCCGAGCGTTTACCAGTGTGTTGCCGTAGAAGCCGACTGACTTCGATCATTACCGCGACGGCGGACGCGTTGTCGTCCGCACCAGGGGTTCCCGCAACGGTGTCGTAGTGGGCGCCTAACAAAACGATCTCGTCGGACCGCTTCGTTCCGTTTTTCTGCACGAACAAATTCGTCGCAGGCTCGCCCATCGCATCGTAGTGCTGCTCTTGAACGTCATATTCCATCGCGTTCCATTGGCCTGCGATGTAACCGGTCGTCGCTTTCATCGACTTTGGCCGATCGAGCGTGCGAGGACCGATCAATCCGGCGATTCGATCGACATGCAGACGAAGATTGGCTTCGATTTCATCGCTCATCAACAGGGACGCTCTGGGGGGAGTCATGCTTCGGTTCACTTGCCGCTCAGGCACAGGTTGCACCGAAAATACAGTCCCAAGCGGGCCAAGTCAAAGTGAAACGAAAGACTTCCTTTAGCGGCGGCCCCGACCGCCACGTCGCCCCAGTTGAGCAAAGAGACTGTCGAAATTCGCGGCACTGACGTTCGTCCGGATCGACGCTCGAGCTGACAAAGCTGTCTGCGTCGATTCCGCCGAGGGAATCAATTTCTCGGTTTCTCGGGTTTCGAGCCAGGCAGCAAATTCGTCCAAGGAGACTCCCCCATCAGTATTGGTGTCCGCCGCCATCAATTTCTGCCAAAAGCGGCCCACTTCCTCCACGCTCAACAGCCCGTCGTCGTTGCTATCTTTGTCGGAAAAATGTTCCGCAAGCTCCGCTTCGGCAAACAGGTCGAACTCATCCGAGCTGATCAAACCATCGTCGTCGGCGTCAACCTCATCATCCGACAATCGACTCCAAACCGCCTCTGGCAATTCTTCTTCGCTGAGTGATCCGTCTTCGTTTGCATCATAACGAGCGAGTAATTGATCGAAACCAACTCGAAACGGTAGTTGTCGCTCAAAGTGATGATTGGGGTGACCCAAGAACGTGAAACGCTCGTGATCACAAAGAGCGGAATCCTCGTCGACTTCGCCCTCCTCGTCGGTTAACCCGCCATCGTCAATGGAGCTGTCATCTGCGTCAACGATACTGTCATCGTCGTCCGTCACCACGTCCGTGTCGTCGTCGTTCCCCACCGAAGGCGTATCGTTCACGAGTTCGTCTTCGTTGTCGACACTGTCTTCGAGCGAATCCACTTGCTCGGCGACCACGATCAACTCGCTCGTTCCTGCCGCTTGCGTCGAGCCCAGCGAGTTGATCACTAACAAAGCATCAAGCGCCGTGACGGATCCGTCGCCGTTGACATCGGAAAATCCGGTCACCGAGTCGTTGGTCCTGCTCAATTGGTTGATAATCACCAACGCATCCAGTGCGGACGTCGAACCGTCATCGTTGGCGTCGGTTGGGTCATACAGATTATGGTTCTCGGGGACATCCGCTTCGAGCCTGCCTCCCCAGCGATGCCAGTTTCCGCCACGACGCCAACGTCGCCGTGGAAACGGATCGTCCTCCGAGTCGGGCGTGTCATCCGGTGCGTCGTCGGGGATTTCCGCATCTGGATCGGCGGTATTACTTGGATCTTCGTCGGTTGTCTCGTCAACCGGCGTATCATCAATAGGCGTGTCGACGACGGGATCATCGCTCGTTTCGGTGACCGTCGCGGCGGCATACAGCATTAACGCTTCGGCAACGTCGCTGGCGTCCAGTTCAGTGAACTGCTGATTGGGTGAAACATATGGCTGGAGCACTGATCCTAAATCCGCCAAATGGTCCAACCCAAGTGAATGCCCGATTTCGTGAGCTGCGACCCAAACAAGATCGAACGCTTGATTGCCCAACGAGTTGCCAACCTCCCAAATCTCGGATATGTCGAATTGGACATCTCCTGCAATTCGTGCAGGGTTCACATCATCAGGGAAATAGGCTTGCGCCAGCGTACCCCCGCCGCCATCAATATTCGCAAACGAGATATCAATCGAATCGGTCAGTCCGGTT
>NZ_JBFHFD010000927.1:0-2485 GCF_041583735.1 Novipirellula sp. | reverse complement strand
GATCTGTTGCGAATCGCCGCCGATTTGATGCCCGGAGTCCCGCGGATGCTGGCGGTCAATAAAGTCCGTCCTCGCCAGACTCCGGATCAAGTGTTTGAAACGTTCACGCCGTTGGCGAAAACGCACGGCATCGAAACGGTCTATGCGGCGTACGATTTTGACGTGCCCGCCAGTCGGCCCTATATTCCGGCTGCCAGTGGATCGGCAGCGATCGGCGACGACGAAGATTTGTTTCCGGTTTTCTTTTCCGTTTCGGAAAACCCAGACGACAATCCGCCCGCCGCCATTTCAGAGGACCGCTTGCTCGCCGCGCTGCCGAAGCGGCTCGATCGCGCGAAATTGTTCGAGAAGTTTCGGATCGCGTTGCAATCCACGCTGCGATCAATGATTTGGGATCGCGCGGTTAGTCGGGTGGACCAGGATGCGGATCACTCGCGAAAGGCAACGCAGAGGGCCCAGGATTGCTTGTTGCAAGCGTCGCTCGAATTTTTTGCTCATCGGCAAGTGGGCGGTGAAGTGGTCGAATTGCGGCTGCATCAATCCAAACGGATCATCCATCAGCTATCGGAATCGTTCGCCGTCACGGCGCCTTGGTACGCCCGCTGGGGCGTTCGCATGAATGCTAAATTGCGTCGTTTTGTCGATGGTGCTGGCGAAATGGTGCGTCGCTTTACTCCCACGGCGATGGCCGAGAAAACAGCTAGCGAAATCAAAGACAAGTTTCGCCGTGGCGAATACGGCAGCCTGATGACGCCCGAGCGACTCAACGCAGCGATTGATCGACATGGTGGTTCAGCCGCTCTGCCGCACTGGTTTGGCGAAGAGGTCGACCCCAGCATGTCGAGATTAACCGAAGCGTCCGAGGCGGCGATTCTGCGATTCGAACGTGATGACTTTACGCAGCTCGACCCACGACGACTCGACGAAGCGGTCCGCCAAATGTGGAGCGATGTACCGGTGCGTAAAAAGTTGGTCGCCGGGCTGACGCCGCTGGCGACTTTGTTGGCGGCTTTCGGGGGCGTGCTGATGATTCCGGTCGATTTTGGTACCACGGTGATCGCCGCCGCCTCGATCCCGGAACTGTTCGCAGCCTTCGGGATGGCCGCCATGGCGGCGCTGTGGGCTGGCGGTGCCAACACGCGTGATGTCGGCCAGCAAGCGGCGAAACAGCAGCTTGTCGATTTTCATGCCATTCTGTGCGATACCTTCGGTGTCGAGCGGATGAGCAAAGTCACCCCCATCGAAGTCGGCCGTGTGAAAGAAAACTTGCCGATGTCGCATGTCATTCGGCGTGAAGCGATCGGTCCCACATTGCCGCTGTATCAGATCCGCGATGCGTTCCGCAAAGAGTTGCAAAAACAACTGCCCCGGGGCGGTTAGGCTGTAAAGTCGATGCTCTCGCTCCCCCCTCCTTCGGAGGCCGCTGGTTTGGTGCGGCATCACCTCGCTGGCCAAAGCGGGCAACCACCTCAGCTGTCTCGTCGCGGCCATCGGGGGTGGCGTCCTCAGCGCCGAAGCAACACTCTGCTAAGATACAATGGACGTGCGAGTGCAGCATCTCGCCGACTTTTTACTCAGCCTTCCTGGGAAATGCAAAACGTGGATCCCCGTTCGTATAAAGAGCCCTCCTGCAACCTGCCGTTCCTTCAAAACGACAGTGGTGCGAACTGTAATGCGGCCAGCGTTAGCCCCGAGCCACCGCTTTTTCCCGATCGAAATGCCCCTTCACGCGATCACGTCGATCTGCCGCGGATTGAGCAAGCGGTTCGTATCATCTTGGATGCCGTGGGCGAAGATCCCGACCGCGAGGGATTGCTAGAGACCCCCGCTCGAGTGGCTCGTATGTACGCGGAGATGTTTGCGGGGCTGAAATCCGATCCAGGACGCCATCTCGCCAAGGTTTTCACCGAGGAATATGACGAGATTGTGCTCGTTCGTGACATCAGCTTCTGCAGCATGTGCGAACATCACTTGTTGCCATTCACTGGCCGCGCCCACATTGCGTACCTGCCCAGCGGGAAAGTGGTGGGGTTGAGCAAGCTGGCTCGTGTGGTCGAAGAGGTGGCTCGGCGACCGCAGGTCCAAGAGCGAATGACGCAAACGATCGCCGATCTTGTCGAAGAGCGTTTGTCTGCGACCGGAGTCGCGGTGGTTTGCGAAGCCACTCATAGCTGCATGACAATGCGGGGAGTGCGGAAGCCGGGCAGTCTGTGTTTGACCAGTGCGATGCGCGGCGCGTTCCGGGACGACCCGAAATCGCGAGCCGAAGTGTTGGGGCTGATCAACCGCGAAGTTTAGGGAGCGGGCAGATTCGCTTCACGCGTTCCCTCATCTGCTGATCCGGTCCCAGTCCTCATTCTCTTGGTTTGCGAACTTGACGAACATCGGCCATCCCACTCGAAGCACGCCGCATGGATAGCGAACGTCAACGAATTCAAGACGACCTGCGTGGCGTCGTGCGAGGCGAGGTTTTGTGCGATGACAT
>NZ_JBFHFD010000926.1:0-2485 GCF_041583735.1 Novipirellula sp. | reverse complement strand
GTGGCGATCGTTCCTTGGGATCGCTGCCGGAATTTCGCTACGCTCGCAGCCAGACGACAACACAAAACCAGACGATCGCATTTCTGTACCTTTCAGATCCGTTTTTTCAAAATCTGATCAGCCCCCAATACCGCATCGAAGTGACACGTCGCAAGCAGGCCGTCCAGGAACTGAGGCAATTCCAATTGGCTCGAATGGTTGCAGCGGCCGAGCGTGTGAATGCGGAAACGATGGATGACCTTATTAAGTCACAGTTTTTGCCGACCGATTTTGGGCGTCGCCCCGATGATAGCTATCCACGGCTCAACAACGGAAAGATTACTGATTCGCTACACGGATCGCCTGGTGTTTTTCTGCCTGTGCCAGACGTTCGGGTTCAACAGGCAACCCTAGGTGAAGTCCACTCCTATGCTGCATTTATAAGTAAATACAGCACCGAATGAAAACAGGTCGATCCGGTCACGGTCGTGTTCGCCCGCGACGCAGCGGCAGCCAATGATTTACACCGTATCCGCATGACTACCGGTGGCAATTACAACAAACCTGAAAAAACTTTCGAAATCATTCCTGAGATAAAGGCTCTTATCTAGAAGTCCATAAACTTCCGGAGTCCGGCAATGTCCAAACGTGTCTCTCACAGCCTACTGGATCCGTTTGTCGGTCCACCTCTAGCCGCACTCTATCCACGCTTACACATTCCTCGATGCTTTGGCTTTACATCGTATCAAGGTTCACACCCGTCCGATCGTCAAAACGTCTTCGACGCGTTTCGCGACTTCGATCGAGGCGTCAGCTACAGATCGAACCACAAAACCGTGACTCGTTTCAGAGCAGCCTGACACGCCATGATCCAGTTGTAACTGAACCGACGGATCTGCCAGCATTCAACGAGGTCGCTTGTTCGAGTTCGTCGTCTCACTGTCCTCTGTGGCATAGCAATTGCATCGTAATGTGTCGTTCACTTCCCCACAGCCATTTCCTTTTGAGGAGCAGACGATGAGTAAGACTGACTATTACACCGAAAATGATTTGAGCACTTGGGAACGCATTAAGAAAGCGTTCGCGAACGATTGGGAGCAAACCAAAGCGGACTTTGGTTCCGATTCGGCTCGAGACATGGACCAGGACGTTGACGATACGATCAAGCAGATGGCGGGCTCGGATGACGCGTTTGAAAATCGCGAACAAGCATTCCGCTTTGGCTATGTTGCCCAGCATCGCTACGGCTCGGATCACCCAAAATGGAATGACGACTTGGACACTCGACTTCGCAAAGAATATGACGGCAATTACGACGCCGATCGTCGCTATATCCAGCATGCTTACGGCTATCGCCCGAAAAGCTAAAGCCGCTTCCGCTTTGCTGCAACATCGACATCTCCATGTAAATCCTTGTTGAAAGTCGCCAGCGTGAGTCGCTTATCGAGTGTTTTCTCGGCAAACACCAAACTAAAAAATAGTCGTTCCCAGGCTCCGGGCTGGGAACGAACTACACCCGACGCTCGCAACTCCACGTTTCATGCATTCGCAAGCGAGAGCCTGCAAGGCATCAGGTTCCCAGGTAAAAAGCCTGGAAACCGGCGGGAAAAAGCCCCACGTGCCCAGCCGGACGCCTCGCCCGAGTTATCATGCGGTGACGAATGTCGGCTACAATGGATGCAATCAGACAATCGGACGTCATCCATTGCCCCCTAAGAATTTGCATGAACTGGTTGGACCGAATCCCGCTGCTGCTCTTTCTCGTGGCGGCGTTGACCTTGGGGTTGGCTCCGTTTGTCCCGGAGCCACATCTCTGGGAAAAGCTAAAAATGCTATCATACGGAACGCTCAGACGGCCAATCGACATTTTCGACTTGTTCCTACATGCGACGCCATGGTTGTTGTTGATCGCAAAAGTGGCTCGGATGCTGATGCGGCAAAGTGATACTTGAAACGATGAAAATTTGGTTCATTTCCGATACCCATAACGAGCATCTTGGACTGACCGTTCCCGAAGTGGACATGGTGATCCACTGCGGCGATGAGTCGACTGATGGAAATGCGTCGACGAACGAACCAGAGGCTAGACGATTCTTCGATTGGTACTCGGACTTAAAGATCACGAACAAGGTGTTCGTGCCTGGCAATCATTCGACCGCATTCGAACAAGGTCTGATACGCGCAGATGACTATCCTGACATCCGTTTCCTCATTCATGAATCGATGCAGTGCAACGGAATCAAATTGTTTGGTTCGCCCTACACGCCTCGATTTCACAATTGGGCCTACATGAAGAAGCGAAGCCAGCTGGATCTCGTTTGGAAAACGGTTCCCGATGACATCGATATCCTAATCACGCACGGTCCGCCCAAGGGAGTCTTGGATCTTACGCACGACATGGATACAAAAGCGCTGATCCAGGTCGGTTGCATGGCCTTGCGTCATCACGTTGAAAACCGGATCAAACCAAGGATTCACGCCTTCGGTCACTTGCACGACGAACGGG
>NZ_JBFHFD010000925.1:0-2486 GCF_041583735.1 Novipirellula sp. | reverse complement strand
GCGAGATTCGCTTCCCGATATCGGCATCGAAATCGCTAACGATGCAGCCTACAACCGCTTGGTTGCCGATACGATGGCGCAGGTCAAACAGCACTTTGCTGACCTTGGCTTGACCGGCACCAATGGCGACTACGCCAATACTGGTGTGCCTGGTGATTTCGGTGTGACGATCGTCAGCAGCGAAACTCACAATGACCCCGGTTCAAACCCCTTGGTGACACGGATCATCGTCGGGGGTACGACTGCGGACTTTGGTTTACCCAGCCCGATTGCGACGGCAATCGATCTCGGAAACTTTGACCTGACCAGTATTGGTGTCGTGCAACTTGACGCGATCAATGGTTTCGCCGCTCAGTTCCCAATCTCCAATGCGGTCAGCCAATTGGACGCGATCGCCAGACAATTGGCGGTCACGATTTCGCACGAGGCCTCGCACACCTTTGGGTTGCGGCACACCGATGGAACCAACCTCGTCCCCAACTTGATTGACGAAGGCGGTCCACAACAAGCCGAAGAATTCTTTGCAGGAGTGGGCAATGACGGCATTTTCGGTACTGTCGATGATACCGATATCGCCTTTACCACCGACCGTTTCTCGCGGACCGAAGGACTATTTGGTACCCAGCGATCGGCTGAAACGCTTTCCCATGTGCTGTCGACCGGAACCGTCGGTGGTTCGATCAGCGGCCGAGTGTTCAATGACTTGAACCGCGATGGAAACGGAGCCGCCGATGCAGGATTGGCTGGCGTTTCGGTCTTCTTGGATGCCAACGGCAACGGCGTGCTTGACGCAAACGAAACACGCGCCGTTACCGGTACCGACGGAAGCTACACCCTGCCCGCTGCGACCGGCACCCAAACCGTCGTCGCGATCGCTCCATCGGTTCAATTTGTCGCCAGCACGGCGACAAGCAAACCGGTAACCTCGACCGGCGCCAATATCGGTGGCGTTAACTTTGGTTTCACCAAGGTGCAATCCGATATTACTGGAACGAAGTTCAGCGACAATGATGGCGATGGTCTGCGTGATCCCGGTGAACCGGGCATCGCAGGCGTTTACATCTACTTGGACTTGGACGGCGACGATCGTCCCGACCTGGGCGAACCTAACGCAATCACCAAAGCTGATGGATCGTATACGATCAATTTCCCAGGCCCCGGCACCTACACCATTCGTGAAGTCGTGGAAGCCGGATTTGTTCAAACCTTCCCCGTTGGTGGCGAATGGACCGTTGTCTTTGATGGCTCGGCCGTCTTTGATAAAGACTTTGGCAACTTGCCGTCACGCGACTTTGGTGATGCTCCGGACACCTATATGACGACCGAAGCAATGGGCGGTGCGGCGCACGGCATCACGACCGGTTTGACGATCGGCGCGTCGGTGGACCGTGAACTCGATGGTCAACCGAGCGTTGCCGCCGATGGCGACGACAATAACGGCAGCGATGATGAAGATGGCGTCCGTCAAGCGACCCCATTCGGATTGGGATCGACCGGTCAATTTGCAGTCACCGTCACCAATACCACCGGCAGCCCCGCTTATCTGCAAGGCTTCGTCGACTTTAACGGCGACGGCACCTTTAACGGGCCGGGCGAACGATTACCCGAAATCACAGTCGCCAGCGGTGTTACCGGAGCGACTCAAACGGTCAGCGCCGCAGTTCCAAGTAACGCGATGATCGGTTCGACCTACGCCCGATTCCGGCTCAGCCAAACTCGTGGTCTCGGCCCCGGCGGCTTTGCAGAAACCGGCGAAGTCGAAGACATCCGCGTCAGCATTTTGCCGACCAACAGTGTCGCCAATGACGATTTGAATTTGCAAGTTTCTCGAAACAGTCCTCCAGTACGACTCAACGTGCTGGCGAATGATTTTGAAACCGCTGAAAACCCGCTGACCATTGTCTCGTTCAATAACAACGGGACCAGCGGATCGGTACGAATCGCCGATGACGATGGTGGGCGTTCGATTTTCTATACCCCACAAAACGGCTTCACCGGACGCGACGTCTTTACCTACACCGTTAGCGACGTCTTCAACAATTTCTACACAGCCACGGTGACCGTGGATGTCACGTTCCAATCGAATGTGCCGATCGCAATCGATGATTCCTTCAGCATTCCCGAAGGCTCGCAGAACCGTGCCCTCAACGTGCTGGACAATGACGTCGCCAGCCTGTCGGGCGGATTGTCGATCGCCAGCGTTACGCCAGGCAGTGCCGGAGGCACGGTCACGATCATCGGCGGCGGCCAATCGCTCCGCTACACACCGGCCAGCGGTTTTGCGGGCACCGAACAGTTCACCTACAGCATCCAAGACGGAGCAGGTTCGACCTCGAGTGCGCAGGTCACAATCAATCTGTTGCCGGGATCGCAGGCCGATGACCTCGTCGATTATTCGATCGATTTCTTTGACCCGCTGAACAACACCACGATCACCAATCTGCAACTCAATCCGACCGACCCGACCGCGAATCGATTCAGTGTTC
>NZ_JBFHFD010000924.1:0-2487 GCF_041583735.1 Novipirellula sp. | reverse complement strand
TACCAGCATGCGGAAGCTCACAAAGGACAGGCCGATTTCGATCTTCCCGAATCATGGATGAAAGCGAAGAGCAAGGTCGACTTGGACACGCAACTGAACTTCGTTTGCACCGCCGACATCATTGGCGGCAATAGCGGTTCGCCAGTGGTCAATCGCGAAGGCGAATTGGTGGGCTTGATCTTTGACGGCAATATCCAAAGTCTGACCAGCGATTATCTTTACAGCGACGAACAAGCACGGGCAGTGAGCGTTTCCGGAGTTGGAATCATCGAAGCCCTGCGTTCGATCTACAACGCCAAGTCGCTCGCCGATTCGATCGGCAAATAGCCGCCATTCGCTCCACGAAAGCTGTGAAAAATTAGTCGACGCTCGTTCCCAGGCTCCGGCCTGGGAACCCGTGGTGGCGCTGAACTCGCTCAGTTCAGCTCACGCCCCTTTCTCGACACTCGGTTCCTTGACTTCGACATCGTCTTCCTCTTCTTCTGCTTCCTCCGCCTCTTCGACACTCTCGCGAAGCTCCTCGCTGGAGGTCCAATAGAAGACGGTACCGATCGCGGCCATCAACACCTTGACGATTTCAAACACCAATGCCACGAGCGTTCCCGAAGCCGACGTGGTGGTCGCGGGCACAATTCGGTACAGCCATTCGATGGTCGCTTCGTACACGCCCAATCCCGCTGGCGTGATCGGCATCGCCGCCGCCAGCATCCCAATCGGAACGATCACAAAGTGCTCGATCAAGGTTGGCGGATTCGAATAGAGTCCGCAGGCAATCAGATACATGCTGAGAATCATCGACGAATGCACGCCGAGGCTCATCACGATCGAGACCAAAAACGCGATCGGGTGAGCATGAAACATCCGCAGCGGCGGTCCAATTTTGGCCACCACCGGACCGACGATCGCTAGCTGACTGCCCCAGCGGACCAACCGGTCGACTCCCTTGCCCCCAAAGACCAACCCGCACAGCACAACGGTGCCAATGGTCGTCAGGATTGCGGTGGCCGCTTTGATCTGCTGCATCTGCTCGCGATCAATCTCCGTCGAGTGACTCGGCTGGACCAACATCAACCCTAACGCAACGAGCAACAGCAGCCCGAACAGTCCCACCCCGCGATCGACAAACACCGATGCGACCGCTTCGATTCGCTTCCCCGGACGCTGTTTTGCCAGGAAGATCGCCTTAAACAGGTCGCCGCCCACGCTGCCTGCCGAAACGAAGTTCAGCAAAAAACCGATCGATCCGAGCCGAAACGCCTCGACCATCGACAGCGAAATCCCTTGGCAACGCACCAGCAAGCACCAACGCGCGAACGAAAGGCTCAATCCGATCATCGCTACCGCCAACGCGCAGGCCAACAATCGATAATCCTTGGGCTGGGTCGATAACTGAGCCCAATCAATGTGATTCGCCAGCCAAGCGATAATTGCCACGGGAATGGCAAATTTGAGAGCGAGCGTCGCGGCTTTTTTCCATGTCATATGCATCGAAGCAAGATAATTGCCAGCGTCCGACTCTCCAAGCCGTCTTCAAAATCCCCGTCTCCCCCCGTAGTGGACGAGGCAACGAGTCCCCGCTTCATTCCGTAGTGGACGTGGCAACGAGTCCTTTGAGAATACCGCACCAAGCAAACTCGCCCACGGTACCTCTTCCACCACGCTAAAAGGCAACGGGGAAGACTCCCTACGCGACGTCGCCCAAATTGAGCCGTTTTCCGTACCGCCGCATCACCTGCGATTTCAGATCCTGGAATTCCGCCGCATCCAACTCCGGATCCTCTTCGATCATTGCCTGTGCCATCGCCCTTGCGATCCTCAGGATTTCGATATCGCGACGCGGGTCGGCGATTCGCAGCGGCGCCATCCCGCTCTGTTTCCGCCCCAGCAGATCGCCGGGGCCGCGCAATTCAAAGTCGGCTTCGGCAAGCTCGAAACCATCATTGGTCTTCTCAAACAAACTCAGTCGCTCGTTCTCACTGGGCGGTTGATCCCCGTCCGAGAAAACACAAACGTGCCCGACATGCGAACCGCGTGATACACGTCCCCGCAGCTGGTGCAATTGAGCGAGCCCAAACCGCTCCGCTCCAAGGATCGTCATCACCGTCGCATTGGGCACATCGATCCCCACTTCGATCACCGTCGTGCTGACCAACACATCGATCTCGCCCGAAGCAAACTCCTGCATCGTCGCCATCTTTTCATCCGCCGACATGCGGCCGTGCAACAATCCGATCCGAAACTCGGACAACACCCCCTTACTTAGATCAGCAAAGACCGTTTGCACCGACGAGACATCTTCGCTTTCTTCGTCGTCTGAATCCTCTCCATCGGACTTCGTTGTCGGAACCACACGCGGCGCAACAACAAATGCTTGCCGCCCTTCGTTCAAACGCTCTCGAACAAACGACCACCATCGATCTTTCCATCCATCATGGGCGAGATACGTATTGACGGTGGCCCGACCAGGCGGTTTTTCCCGCAGTGTAC
>NZ_JBFHFD010000923.1:0-2494 GCF_041583735.1 Novipirellula sp. | reverse complement strand
TGCCCCCTCTCGTCCGCTCTTTCGTGCTGATCCTCTGTCCGCTGCCGCTGCTGGCTGTGATCACCGGATGTGACGCAAAGATTGAACAATTTGAGCCCAACACGCTTTATTCGCTGACGCTCGCTGAATCGCGGTCGGCGGAGATGGATGCCGCTCAGGCAGACACGTCGGCGGTGTTGGAACAGGTCTTCGGAACGCCGAACGAGCCAAAATGGCCGAGCGAATTGCTGAATGAATCGGCCCGATCGCTGATCGATGTTGACCGACTCGCGAGGTCAGCAGGCCCCATTTCGAGCTTGCAAGACGGCAGCCATCTGGGACTGTATCGCGAACACTGTGTCCATTGCCACGGGCTATCGGGCGACGGGTTCGGCCCCACTTCGTTGGCACTGAATCCCTACCCTCGCGATTTTCGGCATGGCGTTTTTAAATGGAAATCGACACGGCGGAATGCCAAACCGACGCGAGCGGACCTTCGCCGCACGCTTGTTCATGGCGAAGCGGGCACGGCAATGCCTTCGTTTTCAGTCCTCCCTGATGAAGAACTCGATGCACTGGTCGATTACGTGATCTACCTGTCGATTCGTGGCGAAGTCGAACGTGAACTGCTGGCCGAAGCGGTCGAACTGGGCTACGACACGGCGGCTCCGGAAGATAATTTGCGGATCCGCATGCCGGACGCCCGCGATGCGGAATCGAAAAGCGATCCCCAAACCGCAAGCGAAGGCGCCCAGGCCGTTCGCGAAATCATCCTGGATGTCGTCAACGATTGGGCCCGTGCCGACGAGGCGGTGGTGGAAGTCCCCGCGTCGACAAACGTTGCCGCGACAAGTGACGGCGACTCGGTCGAACGCGGCCGTGCACTGTTCCACGGCCAAATCGCGAACTGCGTCGGTTGCCACGGCCCCCAGGGCAACGGCGCGGCGGTGACGCTGGACTACGATGATTGGACCAAAGAGTACTCGACGCGATTGGGGTTAACCCCGACCGATCGCGATGCAATGAAACCGTTCCGCAAAGCGGGTGCCCCGAAACCACGCCCCATTGTTCCACGGCGATTACAAGGCGGTGTATTCCGCGGAGGGGGCGATGACGAGACGCTCTATCGTCGGATTACCCAAGGCGTTGCAGGAACCCCGATGCCAAGCTTGGAAGTGACCGAGACCGAGAGCGGCATAGGATTGACGCCAGATCAAGTCTGGGATTTGGTCCGCTATGTTCAATCGCTCGGAAAACCTTAGGCTTGCTGAATTCTCGCTGCCGCCATGCTCATTGCGATTGATGTTCGGCGTTTCGATCCTGGTCGCTCGACCTTCCCCCACACTCTCTCTGCTGAAACGAACCTTCACATGACTCAAGAAACGTATCGATCGATTGGCGCGATTGCCGGGGTGATCACCGGAGTGGTTTCGATGGCGTTGCTCGGCTTTTCAGGGCTAATTGCTGGCTTCTGCTTTGGTGCAGGCGGCGCGGTCCTAGGCGGCATCTTGGGAGAACGCGTTCATTCGATGCGACACAAAAATCGCTAAGCCCGTCCCCACGACGCGACCTTCTTCGTTAACAAACGCAACATGCAATCTAAAAGCAGCTCTCCTCACCGTATCGCTCCTCACCGTATCGTCCATCGACTGGCGATCCTGACCGTCTGCCTGACTTGGCCTCTGATTTGGGTGGGCGGGATGGTGACGACCTACGACGCGGGAATGGCAGTCCCCGATTGGCCCAACACCTACGGCTACAACCTGTTTTTGTACCCTTACAAAACTTGGTTATTGGGCCCGTTTGACTTGTTTATCGAACACGGGCACCGCTTGCTCGGTGCGCTGCTTGGATTCACCGCGATTGGCTTGGTCGTGGCAGCTTGGCGGACCGAGCATCGAGGCTGGGTCAAAGGCTTTGCCGCGATGATCTTGGGAGCGGTAATTATCCAAGGGGGGCTCGGAGGCATCCGAGTGGTGCTTGGCGACCGCACGTTTGCGATGATTCATGGCACAACCGCTCCGATCGTTTTTGCCCTGACCGTCACGGGGATGGTGATCACCAGCCGCTGGTGGTTCCGTTATTCAGCCAACGCAGGATATCCGGACAGCAAAGCAACCGAGACGCAATCCGAATCGGCTCCTCAGCCGGAACGAACGGAACCCGATTCGGAAAATTTCGTCGCGTTACCTCGGCTAGCCAAAGGGACGTTTGGCATCCTCACTCTGTTGGTGGTGACCTGCTATCTACAACTGGTTTTAGGGGCGAGATTACGGCATTTACAGCCCACTGGGTCTCCCACGGGCTTTTTACACACAGCCGCGACGCATGTCGTGTTGGCGTTTGTGTTGTGGTTGATGGTGGTCGTTGCCTGGTCCCGATTACGCAAGTGCGGCGATTTGACGCTGTCGCGTCCTGGGGTTGCCTTGATAGGATTAGTGGGCATTCAAATTTTGCTGGGTATTGGGACTTGGGTAGTTCACTATGGCTGGCCTGCGTTTCTGGGATGGTTTCC
>NZ_JBFHFD010000922.1:0-2505 GCF_041583735.1 Novipirellula sp. | reverse complement strand
GGCTTCCCAAATTCGAAAACGCGATCAACGGCGTCCGTTTTTCGCCCGACGGACGCTTACTTGCGATTGCATCCGGCGACTGGGTCACCGCGGCAGCGGGCTCGGTCGCAGTCTGGGATTTGCGTGGCGGAACGATGCAAAATCGCTTGAATCTAGCTTTACCGGTCGCTGCCGTTGCGTTCGATTCGGCGGGTCTAACCTTGGCAAATTGGGACGGCAAGACCGCGTGGTGGGATCTGCACTCCGATGCAACTGAACCACGCGACGACGTGGCCAAAGATATCGTGTCGCTGGCGTCGATCGCATCGGACACGCAAGCAAATTTGGTCTCCGACGCCGAGAGTCGAAATCAAGCGAACGAACGAATGTTTTGGTTTGAACGAATGGATCGCAGTGGCGACGGACAAGTCAGTTGGAGCGAATTTGATGGTTCGCTTGGAGCGTTTCGAAACCTCGATCTTGACCACGATGGATATGTCTCTTCCATCGAGGTCATGGGCACACCGCCAACGATAGGGAGTTAGAGCTGAATGAGTTTGACATTGTTGAAACGCCACATCGTCGCTTGCCTGATGTTTCTCGCTTGCCAGGCGACCGACTCCCTAGCGACCAATGCTTCCGAGAGCGAGGCCACGAAATGGGCACTTATTATTTCTGGCATTCCTGGCGACCGTGACCATCACACCGAGTTTTCACAGACAATCGAGAGTCTGCATGCATCGCTGAAAGACCGACTCGGCTTCCCAGCAGAAAACATTCGTATTCTGTTTGGCGCCCCACCGAACGAAGAAGACGGCCCCGCAGTTCAGGCGGCCAACGGCATGGCGACTCGCACTGAATTGACAAAACAGGTCGCGGAACTGCGAAAACAGATCCAACCCTCCGATACCCTGTGGGTCATCGTGATGGGACATGCTCATTTTGATGGCCAACGGTCTTATTTAAATTTGCCGGGGGCTGCCGATGGGGAATCGGATTTACACGCGTCCGATTTTGCGGATCTGTTCCGTGGTCTTGATGCCAAACAACAATTGTTTTTTATTAGCACTCCGGTAAGCGGCTTTTTTGTTCGCGGCTTGTCCGCCGAAGGTCGCATCGTCATCACGGCGACGGAAGCGGATCGTGAGGTCAACGCGACATTGTTTCCCGCTGCACTCGCCGAAACACTTGCCGACCCGCCCGCGAAATCGGAACTTGATGTCGATGGGAATGATCAGTTCAGTGTGTTCGATCTCTACATCGCGGTGACACGCAATGTGGCTCGCCGCTATCTCGCCGAATCGTTGCTGGCGACGGAACATGCCCAGCTCGATGACAACGGCGATGGTCGATCAGCCGAACTGCAGTTGGACTATCTGAGCGAAGAGGAAGGAGGTCGACAGCGTGACGGAGCAAAACCGCCCACCATTCGCCAAAACTCGGACGGTTTTATCGCTCAGCAAACCTTGGTTTCCGCCGATTTCCCCAAGCCCGCTCTAACCGACGAAGAGGTTAGCGACGAAGAGTAAAGCTGTGAAGCAGTTTCTCGTAGCGACCTTCGCCAGAAGGTGGTGGTTCGTACTTGCGCGGCAACCATCAACGCTCTGGCGAGCGTAGCTACAAAACGCAAAGCCGATGCGGAAAGTGACCCCGCCGAGCCATGATCGCACTCCGTTTTCATCGTCGCCGTGCATGTACTTCTCACCAAATCCAATGATCAACAAGTACGGTTTGGCGGGGTTTATTACGTTGCTCCAATGCAGAGTAGATTGCGGTTGATGCCAGACCAAATCATCGATTTCTCTTGCTGATGAATTCGCTGCCGTCCC
The DNA here is from genome assembly GCF_041583735.1 of Novipirellula sp. NCBI lineage: Bacteria > Pseudomonadati > Planctomycetota > Planctomycetia > Pirellulales > Pirellulaceae > Novipirellula > Novipirellula sp. The sequence goes on along the minus strand of NZ_JBFHFD010000922.1, from coordinate 697 downwards.
AGAGTCGGCGGAATGCGTTGAAAGGCTTTTCGGGATCCTTCTTCCAATCCCATGGATCGATCGTGGTCACCACATTGTCTTGGTATTTCACGTTGATTCGTGTGGAAGTCATGCGAGCGACCGTGTAATACCATTGCTGTTTCGATCCGATGGTTCGAGCTTCCAAACATAATAACAATTCGGGATCGGTTGCATTGACGAAACCGAATACGCCTCCGGTCAAGACATCTGCTGCCGGCGATTCGTAACTGTACAAGGGTTGTGTCAGCATCCGCAGCAGCGTGGACTTTTTCGCCGAGCCAATCTCGACACTAAACTTTCGTGCAATCGCACGCATCTGCACCATTCTGAGTGTTGACGACGGGGCAATTTCACTGCTGCCATCGATCGCATTCCACTGGATCCCCGTCCTGGGGTTCCACAACGTTTTACCGTCAAATTTTGCAGTCAGTCCTGTCTCGCAGATCGTTTGCCACTCGTGATCCACGTCCCCGTAACTTGTGAACATGCCGACGACTGCTTGTGGCCGCGATTGATAGGTCCACAGAAATACCGAGCCGGCGTGCGTTCGCAGGATAGGATTACTCCATTTCAATATAGGCTCGGGAATGACTTGCAAAGGTTCGCCGCTATCGAGCGTAAGCTCGTATTTGGCAGCGACCTCGGTCATCATTTCGATTCGCTGGCTATTGATCTC
>NZ_JBFHFD010000921.1:0-2509 GCF_041583735.1 Novipirellula sp. | reverse complement strand
ACCCCTTCACGGGCGAGCTAAGCTTTGCCTCAGGTGCTCGCCCCGATTTTGAAACCAATCCCGAAGTACGCTTCAGTGTGTTGGTGACCGATTCATTAAACGCGTCGGCGATCACGCGAGTGGTATTGACGGTCGAGGATGTCAACGAAGCCCCCGTGGTGAATCGCGAACCGCTATTGATCCCCGAAGGCTCCACGCCAGGCGATGAGGTCGGTGTGATCGAAGCGGTCGAACCGGACACCGCACGTAATCAAACGCTGACGTTTACCGTCACCGGAGGCACTGCCGCATCGATTCTCGACGTCCATCCGACCACCGGTGTCGTCAAACTCAAAGATTCGGCGGTGATCGACTTCGAAACGACCAATGTTTTGACATTGGATCTCGAGGTCAGTGACAATGCGGTCCCACCCGCAGTGACAACCTTCACCAAGCAGATCATCATTGAGGACGAAAACGATGCCCCCGAGCTTCGCACCACGTCACTTTCGATCCCTGAAAACACCACGGGCCAAATCGCTAAATTGCTGGTGAACGATTCGGATCTCGGCCAAACGCACCGATTCGAAATCACGGGTGGATCGGGCTCGGGATTGTTCCGATTGACTCGGGGCGGCGAACTATTCGTGCTGGAGTCGACGAAACTCGATTTCGAGACGAACTCGAGCTACACGCTTGATATTCTTGTCGCCGACAACGGCACTCCGCCGCTGTCGACTCGAACGACGATGAATATCCAGATCACTGACACGAATGAATCGGCAACGCTGAACACCAATAGCGTGGACCTGCCTGAAAACGCAGCAGCAAACGAATTAGTGACGATTTTGTCGGTGGTCGATCCCGAGGGGTCTCCGGACATTCACGAGATCTCGCTGGTTCCCTCGGATGCCGCCGAGAACTTTGTCTTTGATCCCGAAACGGGAGAACTGCGAGTCGCCGAGAATGCGAATCTCGATTTCGAAACGCGACGTGTCCTTGAACTGCAATTCGACATCACCGACACCACGGGCGCAAGCGCAACGCTTCGTCAAACGTTACGAATCGAGGTATTGGATCGCAACGATGCGCCCGTCATTTTGACGAACCAGTTCAATGTTTCTGAAGCCGCCCTGCCAGGTGACTCGGTCGCATTGATTCGTTTTAGTGACGCCGATCGAGGCGATTCGGTCACGCTGTCGATCAGCGGAGGAACCGCAGCGGAATTGTTTGCAATCAACCCAAGCACGGGAGTATTGAGCGTTGCCGCGGGAGCCGGATTTGATGCCGAAACCACCCCTGATTTGACGCTCGAAATTCGCGCCACTGACACGCGCGGCGGCGTGCAAACCAAGACCATCGATGTGCACGTCAACGATGTAAACGAGGCTCCGGTATTCACCACCACGTTGAATATTCCGAACGCGGAAAGTGGCAAGCGATTTAATTTCCAATTGCCCCCCAATTTTGTTTCCGATCCCGAAGGTGGATCGTTCACAATCACCGTGTTCGACAGCAATGGATTCCTACCCCCTTGGCTGCGATTTGATGCTGCCACACAAACCTTTAGTGGCACCCCATCGCCAACGATGGTGGGAAGCTACCCATTGACGATCCGAGCATTCGAAGCCGGATTGATTAATTTGTTCAACACGTTCTCGTTCACGATCAACGTCGGACTCGGACAAACACCGTTCAACAAGCAAGCTGATCCGCTGGATGTGGACGACAACGGAAGCGTCACCACCAATGACGCGCTTCGCGTTATCAACTTTATCAATCTCAACGGCGCCGGCCCCATCTCGACGATTCCTGATTCGTTCAACGGGTTCGTGGATGTCAACGGCGACAACCTAGCCACCGCGCTGGATGCGTTGCTGGTGATCAATGGGCTAAAACAACGAACGTCCTCGGCTCAATCCGAGTTCATCGCCCCCCCATCGACCGTAGCCCAAAACGATCTTGACGATCGAGACAAAGCCAATGATTTGGCGCTCGCGGATCTGTTGTCCGAATCGTCCCTGTTCTGATCAACCGACACGGTTTCTGTTACGATACCCACGATTGATGGTGATCGAACGTGGAACAGGTAATGGATACTGAGGGCTCAGCAACGAACGCTTCCAAGTCGCTGGACTTGGAAGCAATTGACCCACGCGAGGTGTTGCGCGAGCGTTTTCAGCTACGCTCGTTTCGACGAGGGCAACGGGCGGTCATTCAGCGGCTACTGCAAGGCCGCAGCGTGGCGGCGGTATTTCCTACCGGCGGCGGCAAAAGTTTGTGCTATCAATTGCCCAGTCTGCTGTTTCCCGGCATCACGGTGGTGGTATCACCGCTGATCGCATTGATGAAAGACCAATGCGATTCGCTACAAAAACGAGGCATCGGGGCGATCCGGCTCGATTCGACTCAAACACCAGCCGAATTTCGCGATGGCATGCGGCGCATCCGCGATGGACAGGTCAAACTGTTGTACGTGGCCCCCGAACGATTTTTCAACGAGCAATTCATTGCGTCGCTCTCGACGCTT
>NZ_JBFHFD010000920.1:0-2509 GCF_041583735.1 Novipirellula sp. | reverse complement strand
CCATCCACGCTCTGGCGAGCGTAGCTACAACACGCAAAAGCCGTAACTTGATGCCCCCTAAATGCTTCGCTATGTCAAGCTTACGTTTCGTTGCCGGTCACCAAGCGTGACGGCAGATGGCTGGCAGAATTCAGCCAATGCAGCTGCCAAGCTTTGCCGTCGTAATCCAATTTGGTGATTCCCGTATTGACGAGCGCGCCGATCTTTTCGACGTCGGTTACCTCCGAAAGCATCTTCGTCAACAAACATCGTTTAAAGTCGGCATGGATGACCGCGACGATCGTTTTGCCGCTGGCTCCAAACGACTGGACCAACCGTTCGGTAACGACTCCGGCTCGTGCGTTAGCCTGGTCATCGGTTTCTCGTGCGTTGCCTGCCCACCAGCCTGCATTGGTGATTGTTTCGTCGATGATGCAGTCGTGGGGCAATGCCGAAAATTCTTGTTCGATGCTCGCGCGTCCCATGCCTGGTCCACCCTCGGTCGCATTGGGACCATGGCCACGAAAACAGCCGCCGCGTTCAAAGACATTGTGCCAAACGTGAACTCGCTGCGGCGACTGATCCAGAATGAACCGCGTGGTTTGGATCGATCGACGAAACGGGCTTGTGATCAACGTGTCGATCCTCAGCGTGCTTGTCCATTTGGCTAGATATTCAGATTGCAATCGGCCCCGCGCCGTGATCGCAGGATCCTCAACCCGTTGGTAAGCCGGCATGGCATTGTTTTCGCTCTCTGCGTGTCGAATCAGGTAAAGTTGCATTGTTGATTTTCGTGTCCACGCGTGCAGCCAAGTTCCCCATGCGGCCCAAACCGCGGAATCACAGGCATTTCGAATCAATGAGAGCGTGAGCGACAGGCGTCCCTGGTAATGAGCAACCATTGCGGGGCAGCGTGTGTGCCGTGCTGGCTGCGTTTAGTCTTTGCGAATATTTTGGGTCTGTTGGCGAAACTGAGATGGCGTTACGCCGGTCGCAGCGCGGAACGCTCTGGTGAAGGCGCTCTGGTCATAAAACCCGCTCGAAAAGGAAATGTCCGCGATTGTTTTGTCTGTGTCCAGCAGCAGACGCGATGCGGTTGCGACGCGTGTCTGGCGTATGAATTGACTGGGGGTCAGACCGAACAGGCGTTTGGTCAGCCGAGCCAAGCGTTGCAGTGACATATTTGCCCGCTCCGCTAACATCGAGGGGGTGCTGATCTCGATCGGGTTTTGTTCAAAGAACTCGAGTGCCTGAGCAAATTCATTGGGAATGATATCGGTTTCGACCGGCACACGGACGTCGCGTGAGAAGCCCACCAAGCCGATGATTTGGTCATCGGAATCGATAATAGGCAGCTTCGTGGTCAGACACCAAACCGGCCTGTGAGGACGATGCCATTGCATTTCAAGATGGCCAACCAACGCGCGCCCGGTTCGTAAGACCTTGGCGTCTTGTTCGGCGGGAACTTGTCCAAAGTCGCCAGGACAGATTTCAGAGGGACGTTTGCCAATCGCGTCGGCAGCACGTTTCAAGCCATGCCGTTTCGCCAGCGATTCATTGACGCACACGTATTGCCCGTGTTCGTTTTTGATGAAAAACGCGACATCATCCGCTTGATCGAAAAGCTGACCTAGCAACCCCACTCCGATGCTGGTGATCTGCCTCGCGGCAAAATCGGTCGTTTGTTTTAACCATTGGTTCATCGATGTTAGTCCTTGCCGGGAGGCGTCCGCGAAGGTCGGGGCGGCTAATTCGTGGCGATTTCGTGATGCTCGGTTCAGACTCGTTGCTCGGGAACCTTCACGTTACCGAGTGTTCCATGAATAAAAAAGAGCCAAGTTGCGTCCGGCGTGGGTTTCGGTTCGACTAGGGCCGCAAGCGACCGATTCCGTGTCGCAAATTGTTCACAGGGTGTCGCAAATCGTTCTTGAGTCCGGCGGGGGCTATGTCGCAGCGAGCGAGGAGCATGACATTGACATCGTTGGGGGTTATTGTGGCAGGTGTCCTCCGCAATGCCGTTGTCGAACGCTGCGATAATGCCGTTGTCGAACGCTGCGATGACGGGTGACCTCTTTTTCATTCGCCCTCCAACTCTCTACTCTCAATATCGACCTGAACTCATGAAGCTGACATTGAACTTGGCCTTGTTCGTCGTCATGGCATCCACCTTCGGAGGTTTCGCAAACAAGGTGCTCGCGGCCGAGCTGCCGAATGTGGTCGTTATCCTGGCGGACGATTTGGGGTACGGCGATTTGGGATGCTACAACCCCGAATCAAAAATTCCGACGCCGAACCTCGACCGCTTCGCAAGCGAAGGGATGCGTTTCACCGATGCGCATAGCCCTTGCACCGTATGCACGCCGACACGTTACAGTTTGATGACGGGGCAAATGGCGTTTCGAATTCCCAACGGCGGCCGCGTGTTTTCAGGTGCAGGCGGGCCATCGTTGATCGCTCCAGGGCGAATGACGTTACCATCGATGCTGCGGGATCAAGGCTACCGCACCGCATGCATTGGCAAGTGGCACAT
>NZ_JBFHFD010000919.1:0-2512 GCF_041583735.1 Novipirellula sp. | reverse complement strand
GCAGCCTGAACGACGTCACGTCACCTAAACACAAATAATCCACAAGCCGATATTTAAGGCCTTGTCCATAAGAGCCATCGCTATCGGTCTGCCCGCACCCAGCAAATTACCGGATGCCGTTTTCGGAGCAGCGTAGCTACAAAACGCAAATGCCGTGATCGCCGCCGCCAAACGCTTCACCGTGTGGGCCAAAACGGCTAACTCAGTCAACGGTCTCTACCGGGCATGGATGGTGGTTGAGGTATTCATGTCCCACTTTGGACGTCGTGGGCTAATCGCAGCGGTCCCTGCCGCGACTCATCCGAGAGGGCGTGGGACAGCGACGTGACAGGACGTGCCGTCGTTGTATTTTTTTTTTGCTGGCATGCGGACCTCTTCCGCGGATCGCTTGATTCTCATCGATTGCTAACAGCGAATCTTCTCTGACCGCACCGTTCGCGGCAATAACTTAATCAGGCGTCATCATCGCGAGTTGTCATTTGTTCACATGCTGGCGGCTTTCGCTCGTTTGCATTTGCCCCATTGGGCCTTCGTTTCGTGGTCTTTTCGCCGGGACATCCGCCTGTCCCTGGCCTGTCCCTCGATGTCTCGGCGGCCAAGAAGTGTAAGGCCATCGAGACAGCTCCTTCGTCGATGGCTTTTCCATTCAGGTTGCTTCGCTGGTGCAGGCAACGAACTAGGAGGCGAAGGAGCAGTGGAGGCATCGAATCGCTATGCGTTCTAGCGGAATGGCAGTTGCCGATCCTTATCGTTTTCTGTTCGAAGACCACTCGCTCGGACTGACGATCACGCGCGACTTTGGAACGGACAATCAAGTCCACGAACAAGTCATGCAGGTGCGTCGTGAGGGAGGCGGCGAGTCTTCGTTTGCGTTTGATTCGTACAGTTTTCACTACAGCATGTTGTACGACGGGCAACCGGTTGGCGCGATGACGGCAACGCGGCCCGTCGATGGGGAAGTCGATTGTGCAGATGTCTATTCACCTCAATTAATGACGCGGTATCACGATTGTTTGGTGTCGACATGCAAGTTCCGCATCAACCGAAGTGGTTGCTCGTCCTTGAAGACACTGCGAACGATGGTGCGTGAATTTTGGCGTGACCAAGTCAACCTCGGCTCGCGGCTGAATTTGATCAACGCGGACAAAAAATTAGCCTCGTTCTATCAGCGAATCGGATACGAAGTGATCGAAGGCTCGAATTTCATCCACCCCACGCTGGGAACCGACAGCATCGTCATGATGATGTCGGCCGACCCCCATCGTCGATCGTTCTGTACTGACATCTTTGCCAGTCTAGATGACATCCTGCCGATGCAGGACGTCGTAACAAGCTGTTACGCCACGCCAATGATCCTTGCTTAAACACCAAGTCTTGGCCACCAAGCTGGATAGCGGCAACGTTGCCACATCCGTTTTCGTTCCTATTTTTTTTAAAGCTATGCTTCAAGGAATTCTGCAATGACCGTGTATCGCTGGACGAACTATGACCAATACAAATCCGCAGTGACCTGTGTGCGAGAGTATTACGATGCCGTGCATCGTTGTCACGAACTTGCGCTGCAGCAGCTGGTGCCACAGAAATGTGAATTGGCACTCGATATCGCATGCGGGCATGGCGAGTCGACTCAGATTCTAAAGCCCTTCGCAAACTCGATCGTGGGTGTCGACAGCTCCGAAGATTTGATCGACATTGCCAATTCCCAGAACGAAGATCCGGCGGTTCGCTACGTTTGTTCGACGTTTGCGGACTTTGATGCCGCCGACGAATCGATCGACTTGATTAGCGCCGCATGGTACTGGAACCATGTGCATACCGCCGAGGACCTCGAGGCCGCCGCGGTGAAGATTGCCTCGTTGCTGCGTCCCGGTGGAAGTGTGGCCTTCGTGATTCCTGGCGATTCGTTCACGTCACGCCGGATCCAAAGTATCGCTCGCGAAGATTTCCAGTGGCGTCAGGCATGGACCCACGAAGAACGCGAATGGACCGAAGGCCTGTTCTCGTACGATGACACGTGGATTCAAACCAAGATTTGGCAACCGTTCTTTTTGATGAAGTTCTTCCGCGAGTGGTTTGATTTATCAACGTGGGATGTCAAAGGCACGCTCGTTCGCGAAGAACGGTTGTCGGGTTTGGTCGCGGAACCTCCGTTTGAAATTCTGTATGGGAAGCGACGATGATCCGATCACGTCCTAGCGACCGCATGAATCTCGGAGCCAACCAGCTGTCGTATGCAGCCGGTTCAACATCGCTGGAACCTTACGGATTCCGCATTCTGGGAAAATCGGACAATCAGCGATTGCCTCAGTTGCTGGCTTCGTTTCCCAAACTTTCCACCATGCTGCACCCCGAGGCACTCATCATCAGCGCCTATCCGGCCGCTTTAGGTTTAGCTGGATTTGCACCGCTGGTAGACACCTACCTGCATCCACCGACGTTCATTCGCGCGATGCGGCTCGCTGCACTGGAAAAACGAACGGTGGTAATGGCGGCCCAACCGTTGGCCGGTGTC
>NZ_JBFHFD010000918.1:0-2518 GCF_041583735.1 Novipirellula sp. | reverse complement strand
GCTTGACGATTTGAGCGAAGATTTCCGCCGAGTGGAAAAGATGATCAGCAGCGAAGATCGGCGGATCCTCGAAGAACACGTCGCGATGGTTCGCTCGGTGGAAAAGGAACTGCAAACCGAACTCGAGCAATCAAAAAAGAACGCCGACGTCGGTCATGCCATTCCCGATATGCCTGCCAATGTCGAGACCGAAAACGACAACATGCCACAAATTGCCAAAATGCAAATCGAACTGCTGGTCAACAGCTTTGCAGCCGATTTTGCTCGCGTGGCGACCTATCAAATCACCAACAGCGTCGGCAATGCGAGGATGCGTTGGTTGGGCATCGACGAAGGCCATCACGGCTTGTCGCACGAACCGGACAAGAACGAAACCGCTTACGAAAAGCTGATCAAAATCAACACTTGGTACGCCGAACAAGTCGCCTTCCTCGCCAAACGATTGGCGGAAACCCCCGAGCCGGATGGCAGTGGTTCGCTGCTGGACAATACGACCATCGTGTGGACCAACGAACTGGGCAAAGGCAATTCGCACACACGCGATAACATCCCGTTTGTGATGGTCGGCGGTGGACTCGGGTTTGATACCGGCCGAGCACTGAAGTTTGACCGTGTGCCTCACAACCGTTTGCTGATGAGCATAGCTGAAGCGATGGGTCACCCCGCCGAAAGCTTTGGCAACCCCGATTATTGTGGCGATGGCAGCTTGACGGGATTGGTCTAGCAGCGTGCTTAGAGCACGCGTGGGCTAAACAACGATTCATGCCAATCGATCGATGACAAGACCATGGAAAAGCGTCAATTTCCTCTTTTCCAATTCGTCACCCCAAAGCGGAGTGACACCGTCTCGACGCGGCAGTCTCGACGCAACACAGAACCTACGCGATGCAGACGAGCATCGCCGCCATCACCAACGCGGCAAAGCAGATCTGTCTTGTTCGCACCAGGATCGGCTGGGTGACCGTAAACCAGTTCGCATCCACGCCAATCGGAAGCGATTGACTTGCATCCACAGCGTCACCGGCCTCGGATCGACTTGCCCACATCACGGGCGAGATGGGACGCGTGGGGAATGCCACACACCAAGCGGCAAACAAGAGCGATACGATCGTGGTGACCAGGAAGGCAAAAACAACCGACTGCGATCGAAACGGCGTCTCGCCAGCCAGTCTCGCGGAATGTCCCGAATTCACCGGCAGAGCCGGCGCCGAAGAGAGACTTTGCAACGGTGGGTCAGTTGCGGCTGGTTCAGTGGCATCCTCCGCCGCCGTGGTGACGAAGGAGGTCTGTGCAATCTCGTTTGCATCGTCTGACTTGCTTGGGATGTCCGCGGCGGCATTTCCCGCCTCTGGCGATACCTTGGCTTGCGACTGCGTTGCATAGAACTGAGTGACTTCGGATTGCCAGCGAGCGACAGCCTCGTCGGCCGAGACCGGGGTGATGGCAGCAGGAACCGATTTGCCAGCAACCGGTTTGCCAGCAACTTGCATGGCGACAGGGAGCGTCGAGTTGGCGAACGATTCTGTTTTCGCGGCGACGGGCAGCCAGACCGGCAGCCAATGAATCGCAAGGACAAACGAGGAAATCGCTACCAACACCAGATCGCGGCCTGCGACACGCCGAAGCGTCGTTCTCTGCATTCCCATCTCCAAAGCGTGTCGCCAACCTTCCAAAACGAACGAGTTGCGGTGTAGTATCTATCGGTCAGTCGACCTGGGCTGGCCCAGTCATTTGTTCCGGATCGATGTTGGCTTTCTGTGTTTCACATAAAAATTTGCGGAATTCGTCTCAAGGCGGACATCGATGCGGTCTCGCAAGCAGGGGGCGACGCGGTGGGGCTGAATTTCTTTCCCCCCAGCGTCCGCTACCTCGATCCCGCGTCATCCACCACGAGCGAACTTTCCGCATACGCGGGCCGATGCGGGCTGTACCGAGTCGGTGTATTCGTCAACAAACCGGCGGACCTGATTCGGGAGGTGATCGACACGGTAGGCCTCGATGCGATCCAGCTGCATGGTGACGAATTGGTTACCGATATCGCTGGCTGGGTCGAACTAGGGCTACCGCTGATACGAGCGGTGAAAATTCCTGGGCACAAATTGACCGCACGTGAGATCGAGGATCGCGTCCGTCCTTGGACCGAAGCGGGTTGCCACGTATTGCTGGATGCGGACGCGGGATCGGCTCACGGAGGGATGGGTCGATCGCTGGACTGGGACAGTCTTCGCGACTGGTCCGAGCAATTCGCCCCCGTCCGCTGGGTTTTAGCGGGTGGTTTGCAGCCCGAAAACGTGGCGGAGGCGATCCGAGTCTCGGGCGCTCGCCGCGTTGACGTCGCCAGCGGAGTCGAGTCGCCGCGGGGCCAAAAATCGGCCTTGCGGATTACTCAGTTCTGCGAGCGGGCGAGAAATGCTTGGGGCTGATTTGCCCTGCACGATTTGAAACCCCCACTTTGCCCCGTGCGAAAACCAGACTTTATGTTTATCATGCGGGCTTGCGTGCGGTTTACATCACCCGT
>NZ_JBFHFD010000917.1:0-2529 GCF_041583735.1 Novipirellula sp. | reverse complement strand
TCGCTTCAAGGCGGTGATCTGCGCGTCATCGGGCGTCCGGGGCTGAGTATCGATGACACACAGGGTTCCCAACGCGAAGCCGTCCGGTGTCACCAGCGGAGCGCCCGCGTAAAAGCGAACGTGCGGCTCGCCGACGACCAGTGGGTTGTTCGCAAAGCGGACATCCAGATGGGCATCGGGTACCACCAGGACGTCGTCCTGCAGCAGAGCATGGCCACAGAATGCCAATTCACGTGGCGTTTCGCTTGCGGAGAGGCCGACCGTGGATTTAAACCATTGCCGCTTCTCGTCCACCAGACTGACCAGTGCGATGGGAGTCTGGAAAATCTGGGCAGCAAGCGAGGTCAGGTCGTCAAATTCCTTTTCCGGTAGCGTGTCCAGAATCTGGTAGCGACGAAGCGCGGCAAGCCGCTCCGATTCATTCGCCGGAAAATCAGCGGGCGTATATGGAAGCGCGCAGGCGGATAGCCGTTCAAGGCTTTCCGACCCGTTTGAGGTTTCGGAATTCGGAGTCGCCGGCTGCGCGTTGTCGTGGGGCGTCATGGGACGTCGCTTCGCAGTTTCTTGAGAATCGTTTCGATCTGGGATACCAACAGCGGCAGTTGCACCGGTTTTGTGTGATACTCGGCGCACCCCGTGGCAATTAGGCGTTCGCGGTTTCCTGGTGCTTCATGCGCAGTCAGCGCGATAATGGGCAGATGTTTCGTGTCGGGCGATTGCTTCAGCAGCCGAGCCGCCTCCCAACCATCGACGTCGGGCATATTGAGATCCATCAGGATTAGATCGGGCGACTCGGTCTGTGCCATGCGGATCCCTTCGGCTCCGTTGACAGCTAACACGACATCAAAGCCACGTCGCCGTAGTCTTCTCGAGAGCATATCTCGATTCATCTCATTGTCTTCAATCATCAGAATCCGTGGCATGACCACTCCTTATTAGGCGGGCGGGACTGTTGCTGCGGTTCAGTAATGCGAGATCCAAAATTTGCTTGTGCGTCTGATCGATCGAAGTCGTCACGTAACTCGCACCTCGCGATCGCATCTTGACGAGCACCTCGTCAAATCGCTTTTTATTACCCCAATAACCGACGATGATTTGCAGATCCGGGAACGACTTGCGGAGACGCCGGCATAGATAACTGGCCTGTGGCATTCCGCTCGGTGGGATCACCGCTAGGAAGACGGCGTCCCAATGCTGCTGCTGCACCAGATCGACGACCTCGCTCGGAAGTGCCTTGGTCGTCAGTGAATGGACGAAATACCCCTCGGGACCGAGTGCTTGTGCAAGCATCTCCACAGCGAGCTCCTCGGACTTGTGATGCGCGGCACATCCGAGTATGCGTAGTGTCGGCTTTTTCGTTATCGCTTCGGGGGAACTGGGCCCGTCTTCTGTGACCCTCTCACTAGCAGAGCCATTGCGGTCGCTCGCTGCGGCAGCATTCCGATCGGTCGCGTCTCGTGAGCTGCGGCGGTTCAAAAATCCACCCTTTGACTCGTCGGAAGACCGAGCCCGATCCGCTAAGATGTCATGAGTGGCTTGCAAAACAAATGCTTCGTCCTCAACCGAAATCTGCTCCCGGTAACGATCCTTGCGGGCTCGCACGATGGCCGGCATCATAATCTTATCGCATATGTGTTGAAATTCGAGCGTGTCCCCTGACAGCTCGCGGGCCAATTCTCTCGCTTCCAATTGATCACGAGCCAGCAGTCGCTGGTAAAAGCGAACGTGTGGTGGCAGCACAGGTTCATCCCCCAGCAACACCACGAAGATCCGAAACCGAGGTACATGCTGACCAAGAACCACGAGACAAACTGTCAGTGGAGTAGCCATTACCAGGCCAATCGGTCCCCATAGAAGCGTCCAAAATGCAGCGGTCAAGATCAGCCCGACTGCGGAGATACCGACGCTGTGTCCAAACAGCAGTGGCTCAATTACCATGTTGCTGATGAGTTCCAACGCGACGATAAAGGCAATCACCAACAATGGTTGCGACCAACCTTCAAACGCGACCAAGCTCGTCACGATTGGGAAAATCGCACCCATCCAGGGCCCGACGTACGGGATATATCGCAGCAGCGCCGCCATCAATCCCCATAACAGTGCAAAGGGGACACCCACCGCAGATAAGACCAAGCCAAGGGCCAGACCGTAACTGGCATTGATCAGAAACTGCATCATCAGATACCGGCCAATCCGTCGCCCCGCGTCGTCCAGAGCCCGCGTAGTGACTGACAGCTGACCGTGTCCAAACAGTCCGATCAGACGGTTCCGCAGATCCTCGCGGCCAATCAGCATGAAAATGACCAGCACAACTACGAGTGCGGTCGTCCCCAGCGGACCCATCAGCGGACCGATGGTGGCCATCATGTAAGCCCACTGCGACTGCGACTCCCCTCTGTGCCAACATGAGTGAGACAACTTTGAAGTTTTTCAAAGTCGAGGGCACGGAAAGTTTACATGACCGAAATCGCCAACAAAAAAGTTAAGAAAAATCCTGAGGTGGCTGAGAAAGCGACCCGTCGTCGCTTT
>NZ_JBFHFD010000916.1:0-2539 GCF_041583735.1 Novipirellula sp. | reverse complement strand
TCGCCGCAGCTTTACGTTCGCGAAGGCCGCCGGATGAAGGGCATGTATGTGGTCAGCCAAAACGATATTCTAGTCGATCAACAGAAAGAAGATCCGATCGTGGTTTCCTCGTTTCCAATCGACTCGCACGATTGCCAACGGGTTGCGTTGCGCGACGGGGGCGTGGTCAACGAAGGGACGATTTTCCCCGTGCGGATGAAGGGGAAACGACACGGTTATCCGTACCACATTCCCTATCGTGCGATATTGCCTGTGCCGAGCGAATGCTCGAACCTATTGGTGCCGGTGGCACTTTCATGCACCCATGTCGCCATTTCATCGATTCGGGTTGAGCCGACTTGGATGATTCTTGGTCAGAGCGCCGGGATCGCTGCGGCGATGGCGGCCGACAAAGAGGTGGCGGTTCAGGAACTCCATTATCCCGAACTACGTGAGCGGCTGGTGAGACAAAAACAGGTGCTGGAAATCCCTGAGGGAATTTTTGATCAAGACACTGTGGATCTGTCCAAGCTGGAGGGGATTGTGTTGGATGATGAAGCGGCTCAGCTGAGCGGTGTCTGGAAGCACTCGACGAATTTCTCGCCCCATGTCGGCCGCGGTTACGTGCATGATGACAAGATCGCCGATGGCGGTTCGAAAGCCACGTTTCGCTTAACCGTACCCAAGTCGGGCAAGTACGAACTGCGAATGGCTTATTCGGCCCATCCGACGCGTGCCACCAACGTGCCCGTCATCGTGACCAGTGATTCGACGGAAGCGAAGTTCAGTGTCGACCAAACTCAAACGCTGCCCGCAGGCGAATTGTTCCGCTCGATCGGTGTCGCGGATCTCAGCGACGCTGGCGAGACCGTCATCTCGGTAACCAACACCGGCACCGATGGGTTCGTCATCTTGGACGCACTGCAATTGGTGCCATTGGCAAATACGAAGTAAAGATCGTTATCGAGCAACGACAAGACGATTGTCGATTTGTTCGACATGCAGCACGTGTCGAATCAATTCCTGAGCGGTTTGCTTCATGTGGAACGAGGGCACTTCGCCACTGAGAATCAGGACGCCTTCGTGAAAGCGACAGTGAACGTTTCGGAGGGACGAATAGGGGCAAGTGCGAAACAGTTCGTTAGCCTTGAGGGCCACGTCCAACGAGATCACGGAGGGCAATTCGGGGGAGTGGGAGGAAGAGGCAGTTGTTTGAATCATTACGGGAATCCGTAGGGAGATAGGATCGAAACCGACGACATGAATATTGAAAGCAATCCGATGATTGCATTTGCGGATGCGTGCCAGATCCTTAGGGCAGCCAATAAAGAATTCGCGTGGCGATGCTCGTCAGTTTGGAGTGCCATCGTCTGACGAGGGTAGCGACTTCCTGTCGATACGTTTTGATGTTCACCTTCTCGTTATTCAACTCTAGCGGCATCCCGCCATCGGTCAAGAACGATTGTGAGAAATGCGATTAGGCGTTCACGTGGTCCGTCGCGTTGGTTGCGGACAAAGATTCGTGCGGAGGCGGAGAGACGACTTCGTTTTCCAGAAGCACGCGGGCGATTCGTCGCGTCAGTGTGTTGATCCGTTTAAGGTTCTCGATGATATCCGTTTCCACTTTGAACGAAGCGAGCCGATTCGGTTCGTAGGCCACCAGTCGCTGGGCCAAGTGAAACGCGGCCTTCTCGGCAATTTTGTTGACTTCGGTTTTGCTTTCCGCTGCATCACGGGCTGCGTCGAAATCTCGCTCTCGAAGCGCCATGATCAACCGATCAAATGCCCAACAGACCTGCTTGTGCACCGTGCTTAGCACCTCGATCGTCCCGGGGCTGACAGCCACATTGGACTGGATTCGCTTGGTCGCGTCGGTCAGCACGTTGTTCTCAACGACATCCCCGACATTCTCCATGTAATTAGCGACGCCGATGTAGCGATAGAGCTGGGTGGATTGAGGATCCAGGATATTCTTTTGTGAAAGCCTGGCCAGGAACGTGATGATTTCGCCGTGCAGATGGTCCACATCGGCGACCCGCTCGCGAAGCCGGACGATGTCTCGACGATTGCCTTGCGTTGCCACTGCAAGCGATTGTTTCAACAGACTCTGATTCAATTCGCCTAGACGCACGAGTTCACGATGCACTTGGTCAAGTGCCAAGGCAGGATGTTCGAGAAACATTGCATCAAGATAGATTGCGTCGATTCCTTTGGGCTGCTCACGTTCGGGCACCATGCGATTGACCAATTTGGCCAGCGGCCCGGTGAACCCAATGAACAACAACGTATTCACCACGTTAAAAACCGTATGCGCGTTGGCGATTTGACGAGGTGTATCCGCGGCCAACCGCGCGACGCCGTGCAAGTCATTGGCGGTCGGCGAAATCATACGCACGATCTGCGCAAATTCGGGGATAAAGAACATCCACAACAACACGCCGCCGACGTTAAAGAGAACGTGGATCCAGGCGGCTTGCACCGCTTCACGCGGTCGGCCGAATGCGGACAAGATTGCGGTCACACAGGTTCCGATATTGGCGCCAAAAATCAATCCGATTCC
>NZ_JBFHFD010000915.1:0-2554 GCF_041583735.1 Novipirellula sp. | reverse complement strand
TTGGACTCGGGTGATGCCAGATCGATGTCGTATGACTTGATCGTGTGGGTGCGGAGGCCGTCGGTGAATTGCAACGGGCTGACGTGAAACGCATCCCCTTGCTCGGGATGGATGATCACTTGTAATTCAAAGAAGACCACATCGGGGCCGGCTGAATTGACAACCGGTCGCTGGAAACGAATGGCAAACCCCGGTGTACCAGAGCCCGAATTGGCCTCGTCGCCGAGAACGGGATTCTCGGTCAGCGGAGTACGGCTACCGCCTGGGTTGATCAGTCCGCTGCAAAGGTGGCGGTCGCGGTCAGCGTAATGCGAGCGAGGGAGTTCGCTGAGGGTTGAGTCGATCGGATCTCGCTGCTGTTCACATGTGATCAGGTTTGCATCGGAGCCTCCGCGAAAATGAACCACGTCGATTCCAATTAACTCATCGACGTGGTACTCGTAATCAACACCGCCTCGTTGCACAGAAACGGATTCCAATTCGTTGGCGTTTCCCTGAGCGTCTTGGCTCGCGAGAAAACGGGTGATGCGATCGGGAATTTGGTTGCGATAGGCCGCCTCGTCAAACGGGATCTCCAAAACGTCGAAGCGATCGCCCGTCAACAGTTGGCGAGCTTGCCCTCGCCGCAGATTAATTCGTTCCGCCGGCGCCGGCGGTTTCGCCTCGTCCGCCTTTTGCTTGGCAAACAGATCCGCTTCGCCTTCGACCACTTGGACCTTGGTGTCGCCCATTTGGTCCACGTTCACGACGAACCGTGTACCAAGATCGACGATGTTGCCAAGCGGTGTATCGACGCGGAAACCCTCGGCGCCCTCCGGAGCGTGCACCGAACAACTACCGCTGGCCAATTCCAATCGTGCATCGTCGGTGACGACAAATACGGCCGGAGCTTCGATGATGGTGGTGGCGCCGGCGGGGAACTGCAGTTCTACCATTCCGCTGGACAAGGCAAATTCATGTCCCAGCGGAACAAAGCTGCCGAGTGGTGGCGTCGCTTCGCCAAAAAACTTGGTTGCCAAAGCTTGCGTCAACTGAACATGCGAGCGATTGTCGATGCGGGACTGCGGAGAAACTTCTTCGTGTTCAGCAAGCCTCGACGACTCGGATGGATTCCGAGACGTGGCGATAAAAGCAACGCCGACACACAATGCGATCGCAACCGCCAGCGACGCCCACCACTGCCAGCGTGCTCGCGCTGCCATTGATTCGAGACGGTCTGGATCGCTTGCGACTTCATGGGGGGCCGCCCGCATCGATTCGACAAGCTTCGAGAGGTTGCCGGCATTAGGAGGCAGGTCGCCGATGGATTGGTGAAGGCGGTCGAGGTCAAAGTGCAAGTCGAGGTACTCGAGGTACTGCTGTCGTGCCTCCGGATCGGACCTAAGAATCTCTTGCAGTTGTGAATGTCGATCTGCGTCGATCGTTTGATTCAGCAGTTCGTCGAGAAGTTGGAACAGTTCGTCGTGCGAGTCGTTCATGATGCTGCCCCTTGTTGGGCCAAGCGTCGCTGGACACAGTTCAGCAGTTTGCGTCGTGTCAGACTGATCCGGTTGTACAACGTTTGCACCGACAACTCACTCGCTTCGGCGAACTCTTTCACGGTGGTGTCGCCACGGTACATCAATTCAATCAGTTCACGCTCGACCGATTTAATACCTTGCAAACAACGTCGCAACGCTTCGAGGCGACGATCGGGTTTTGTCGTGGATGCTCCTCGCGTTTCCGCCAGCTTGTTGATCAAGTCGGCATCAAATTGCAGACGATCTCGATGGACCGAGCGGATGAAATTTTTGACTTCGTAATGTGCGATTGTGCACGCCCATGGCAGAAAGGGCCGCGACGGATCGTAGTCGGAAAACTTTTTCCAGAGCAGCAGACTACTTCGCTGAAAGACGTCCTCGGCGTCAGCCTTGTGTGGCAAGAGTGCGTAGATGTATCCAAACAAGCGGTCACGATCTCGCGAAAAGTGTTCGAGAAAGTGTTCGTAGTCGGCATCTTGACGGGATTCAGAGTTCATGTCCGTGCCGTGAGGGGGTTTCGACGAAAGCGCGTCCAGCGTTTTACACGCTTGCCACTATAAATAGCTCGTCCACTGACCTCGCTGACTTACCGAAAAAAATTGGGCACCGCCTGCCTTCGCTTAGAATCTTGGACGCGATCTAAAAAACAGTGTCCTCGGTTCATTACATACGGGGGCCACCATCGATGGTCTGACCGAACGTGGAGAGATTGCAATGGTAGGAAGCGGGCCAGTTGATGGGGCCGCGGAATGCCCCCAAGCTGTACCGCCGCGAAAACGTCCGTTGGTGGCGAAGAAGATGGAAACAGGCGTTAGCTACGCCGGTTTGCTCGATGGGCGATTTCGGAATTTCCGAATCGATTTGAGGTGTGCGCGGAGATGTTCGCGGCACTGCTGCGCGAATTGCTTGACATCGTCGGTGCGGTAATCGGGATAGGTCCAGCGGTGGTCAACCCATTGGCGGTGGACGTATGTTAACGTGACTTCGGCGAACATGCCGTCGCGCAGGTAAATGCGGTGGTCACGGTCTTTGGT
>NZ_JBFHFD010000914.1:0-2568 GCF_041583735.1 Novipirellula sp. | reverse complement strand
CCAGCAGGTTGGGCACAATCATAATTAGAACGTCCTCTGCTTGTAGGATCCTTCCGTCCTACGAGCCTACGGGGCACTGCCAAACGGGCAGCCAGGCGAGTACACTATTATAGCTTAGCAACTTTGATGCCGGTGCCATTTTAATCCGCTGGCGGCTTCCATTTGCGTCGTTCTGAATAGGCTGCCTGTGAGTCCTTCTCCGCCAAAACCACCTGTGACGACTCTTTCGAATCGACCGGATGCCTCGCCGGCTGCCGCTGCGGCGGTGGGAGAGCTAGCCAAGCGGATCATCGGTAACGTCGAACTGGCGATCGTGGGCAAACGCAAACAGTGCGTGCTGTCGTTGGTCGCGTGGCTGAGCGGGGGGCACATCTTGTTGGAAGACGTCCCGGGAGTCGCCAAAACGATGCTCGCTCGAGCCTTGGCCCGCAGCGTTGGCTGCCGTTTTAAACGGGTTCAGTGCACCCCCGACTTGCTGCCGTCGGATGTGACCGGCACGTCGATCTTTAATCAGAAAACATCCGAGTTCGAGTTTCGCCCTGGCCCCGTTTTTACTCAGATTCTGTTGGCGGACGAGATCAACCGGGCCACGCCGCGTACGCAGGCCTCACTGCTAGAGGCGATGGCGGAATCGTGCGTGACCGTCGATGGGACGACCCATTCGCTGAAGCCGCCGTTTTTGGTCATCGCGACTCAGAACCCCGTCGATCACGAGGGGACGTTTCCGCTGCCCGAAGCCCAGTTGGATCGCTTCATGATGCGATTCTCGCTGGGCTATCCTTCGATGGACGAAGAGTTTCGGATGTTAGAGATGCTGCAGGGGGCGCATCCGGTGGACGGGTTAAAACCGGTGGCGGCGGCTGAAGAGTTGGTGCAGGCACAACAGGAGATCAAACGGATCCATGTCGATCCCCGCGTCCGCCAGTACTTGCTGCAGATCGTGCATCAAACTCGTTTACACGAGGATTTGGCGCTCGGTGGCAGCCCGCGTGCGACGATCGCTCTGTTCCGATGTTCGCAGGCGATGGCGGCGATCCGGGGGCGCGCGTTTGTGCTGCCGGATGATGTCAAACGTATCGTTGCACCGGTGATGAATCACCGTTTGATCGTGCGTCCCGAAAGTCGGTTACGGAAAGTGACCGCGGAAAAAATTGTCGAAGAGATCCTCGGCGAGATCGCGGTGCCGACGATCGAAGCGGCCTGAATTCGGGGCTTCACCTCCCCGAAACTTTTTTGGGGAGGTCAGAGCGAGCGACAGCAAGCTCGCCGGTGGGGCCTCGGTGTGTTAGAGGTAGAACGTTCAATTTAGCAGCCACGTTGCCCTCCCCGGA
Source organism: Novipirellula sp. (assembly GCF_041583735.1). Classification (NCBI taxonomy): domain Bacteria; kingdom Pseudomonadati; phylum Planctomycetota; class Planctomycetia; order Pirellulales; family Pirellulaceae; genus Novipirellula; species Novipirellula sp. Next base: position 1,237 of record NZ_JBFHFD010000914.1, on the reverse strand, counting down.
AAACTCGCTGTGGCTCGTTTTCCGACCCTCCTCGCTTCGCTGGGCGGGTGAAGTTTGCTGTCGCCCCTGCCGGGGCTTTGTGACTTCGGTTTGACCGCATTCCTTGGACTCACGCCCAAGGCTACGTGCTGTCGCCACGTCCGTGGCTGAGGGGTCGGCAATTTACAATTGTCAATTTAACCTTTTCAATAATCCGGTTTGCTAACACGTGCCGTAGGTTTCGTGGGATGTCAATGGTGCCGAAACTCTTCGCGAGTTTCGCTACGGGCACGCAGCCGGTTAGAAACGGGTGATCGTTTCGTGGAGGTTCAAGATCACGCGACAGACTTGCCCGAATGCTGCGATCTGACTTTCCTCGGCCTTGGATTTTGTTGCCGATTTGCGACCGACCGCGATGTACTTCTTTGCCTCGTCGGCGTTGGATCGATAGTAAGCTAATTGCCGGTCGTACAATCCACGCAGTGCGGCTCGTTCCTCGTCGCTGGGTTGCCGCGACAACGCGATCACAAAGGCTTCGTCTAGCCAATCATCGAACGTGCCGTCTTCGTCATCCGCTAACAACCGATCCGCCATCACGTGCGACGCTTCGGCGAACGACGGATCGTTCAATAACGTCAACGCTTGTTGCGGGCTGTTGGAAAGCGGTCGATCGGCGGTGCATTCATCTCGCGATGGAGCGTCAAAATTGACCAGCATCGGATGCAAGAACGTGCGCTGCCAATGCATGTACACGCCGCGGCGATATTGACGCGAATCACGACTGGCTTGATAGCGGCGATTTGGAAACTGCAAATTCGAATAGTGCCCGTCCGGTTGGTAGGGATACACGCTGGCCCCCCCTACAAAATCGGTGACGAGCAATCCGGCGATCGCCAACGCGTTGTCGCGAATCACTTCGGCTTCGAGTCGCCGCGGCGATTGGCTCGCAAGCAATCGGTTGTACGGATCCCGCTCGCTCAGATCCGGCCGCTGAGCAGCCGTTTGTCGGTAGGTATGACTGTTGACGATTCCACGGACCATCTGCTTCACATCCCATCCGCTCTCGATGAACTCCGCCGCCATCCAATCCAATAACAACGGATGACTCGGCCATTCACCTTGGCTTCCTAAATCGTCGAGCTTGCCCGAGAGCCCGGTGCCAAAAAATTGTTTCCATGTTCGATTGACGACGTGCCGCGAGGTCAATGGATTGTCGGGCGAGGAAACCCAGTTGGCCAAGTCGAGGCGTGTCAGCCGT
>NZ_JBFHFD010000913.1:0-2570 GCF_041583735.1 Novipirellula sp. | reverse complement strand
GGCGATTTTGAGCGACTTCGGTTTTTTGGATGCGCGGATCGATGGGCCCGATGACTGCGGGGAACAATGACATGCACGGGAGCACGGCTTGCAGCTTTTCTCACAATGGACAGTCAACCTTCCGTGCCCCGTGATGTCTGCGGTTATTGTGCTCAGGAATCCACGGATGGCAATTTTTCGATCTCTGGTACCTTGGCTCATTGCTATTTGCGCGTCTGGTTGCGTATCGTCCCCCATCAGCAATGTCGGGCCGGTGCGCCAGTCGGTTACGTCAATCACAATTTCTGGCGAACGCAATCTGTCAAACGCACGGGTTCAAGTTACCGATCCCAACGAGATTGAGAAGATGATCGGTCTGATTCGAAAAGTCCGTCGTGGCTTCATGTATGGCCGCGTGAACTTTGACATGGAAAATGCAAAGGTACTTCGAATTCGAATTGCACGCGAAAACGGGCCGACCGACGTCACGATGGTCAGCGGCATGATGCCAGTACCGGGAAACGAAGACGGATTGTTCTACGATCCTGGGAGCGAGGCTCAGTCCGAATTGTGGGATCTCGCACTTGCACGACTGGAAGCAGGAAACGCACAGTAATAATGGTGTGCACCCGAGTGGCGGATCGGGTGGAATTGCAATGGAGAGTCAGTTGGCCGCCACCGGGTGACACCTACCGTTCTGCCACTGAAATGAGCCTTCACTCGCCAATCGGATCGCATCCGACGTACGAAGAATACCAAGTCGATTCGACGATCGTCTCGATCCGGATTCCGACAGATGGTGCGCGATACCAGTGGATCACGAAGGGCAACGCGATGTTCGATGACGCATGGCGATTGAGACGCGATGTGATTGCTGCGGCTGAGAAGCACTCTCGCGCGGCGCACACCAAATTCTGGTCGCGTATTGACGATCGACCGTCACAAACTCAAGTGTTTGACATTCGTGGAATCTGGATTGACCCAAAGAGCAAGCGAGTGACATACGATGTGTACGATGTCTTCACTGACTCAACTGCAAATGATGGCGGAGTCGCGTTACCTGACGAATACGCAATTGATGTTGAACTCGACTCTACAGGTTCGATTAGCGTGTTAGAATGACAGACGCTTGGATTGAACGTCGTAGGCATGCCCAAAAAAGGCAGAACCAAGGGTTGTTACGGAGTCGGGCCTGCGAGCGTTTAGCAATTGAAAATCAATCGTTCCGGCCCGCAAAACCCAAACGTTCTGCATACAAGGCAAATCAAATGTCAGATCGCGGAACACCCGTGGCAATTCGCGTCGTCAATGTGGACAAGGAAGTCGCTATCATCAAACTGCTCCGCGTAGCATCGAATGCCACCGTATCCGGCATCCGGGAGGCGCTGACGCGACAAACTCCCATCTCGCTTGGTTCGGTTTTTGCGCTCGACCACGACGAGATCGAACAGACTATCTTGGCATTGCTCAGTCAACTTGACGAACTCGGCAGCACCTACGAAATCATCGTTGATGGCAAACCTGAGTCGCGCCAGTACTTTAGCAACATCCTGCAACGATGGCGGGAGATCGGCCTACAGACACAAATGATGACCAATCTCGAAATTGGCGAACCGGATATTGAAACGCTAGAATGGTTGCAGCGTGAATCGCCGGGCGACGTGTTTCGTGACACGTTGGAGCAAGTCATTCGTGGTGATGGCTACAATGTCAACACCGAAACGCTCGCCTGGGCGAAACATCAACTCGGAAATGCAGAACCATGAAATGCAGAACCATGAAATGCACGCGAGGACGGGAGTCGCGGATTCTGGTCTGCTTGCGAGTCGTCCGCCCGTCCCGCGTGATTTCTACCGTTCTGCGGCAAGGCCAATCCCCAATCCTATGAGGCACCAACTGAGTAATTTTGGATCCCAACTTTGGAACTGCGAACACGCATTTTCCAATCTTTGCCCGAAACGGTGGTCCGAGCTAACTCCGACCGACAAACCCGGCGTCCGATTCTGTGATGCGTGCTCTGAGAACGTGACATACTGCACGACTCCTGATGAGTTTGTGCAACTTGGGAATTCTGGACGATGCGTTGCTGTTCCGGATCAACACACTCCCGATTACCTTGAGCGCATGCTGATGGGGAAACCATCGGCAAATGCGATGAAATCCTATCGCGAGCGCCAACAGCGGACGGCGAACTGGTGGCACGACGTTATTGAATTGGGACCGGGATTTGGCGACGACATGCTCGCTGAGATTTCGCGTCTCTCACGGATGCAACTATTGGGCGACAAAGGTCTCTCTGACGATCATCGCGATTACCTCGTTCGATTAAAGGATGCGATTTCTGAGGGTCCTGAATCGCTCTATCGTCACGTGCGAGTCAAACCTAATGGTAAACGGGACAGCCAACATAACATCTTTCGTGTGCTACGATACCACTTTGATTTAACGTATCGCGAGTGCAAAGAACTGGCGGATCGGGTTGACGCATCCGATACGCAATAGCCGCAGAACAACGGCATGAACGCGGAGCCGCCGACCGCGCGTTTTCAAATGGAGCATCAACCCCGGCGGCCCGGTTATGCCAGACGTTC
>NZ_JBFHFD010000912.1:0-2574 GCF_041583735.1 Novipirellula sp. | reverse complement strand
TTATCAGGCCGTGTGGTCGCATCGGCCATTCGAGCGATCGACAACGAAGAAGTATTGGAGGCCAGGATTGCGTTGGCCGCTAGCAATTTATCGAGTCCAGCAAAGACTGCGTCTTTGACATCCGCGCGTTCGACCACCGCTTCGACGACCAAGTCGGCTCCCTCGATTGCTTGGTCGCTGACGGTGACATGGACTCGGTCCAGGATCGACTCACGATCGCGTTCGGACAGATTACGGTGCTTGGCCAATTTGTCGACCAGCGAAACGACGCGTTTGCGTCCCGCCTGGGCCGCGTCCTCGTCGATTTCTTTGATCACCACGTCATAGCCGTTACAGGCAGCCAATTGCCCAATCCCCGCTCCCATCGCGCCGGCGCCGATCACGCCAATCTTACGAATCGGTTCCTCGTGCACCGTCGTGGTCGGTGATGCCCAGGTACGAAGATCGCGAGCCGATTCACGGGCAAAGAAAAGTTGCAACAGATTGCGGCAGGTCGGCGTTGCCAACAAATCAACAAACTCGCTCCGTTCGGCCATAAATCCATCGGGACGCAATCCATAGCTGCAACGCACCGCCTTGATCGCCGATTTGAGTGCGGGGTAATGGGACGCCTTGGAGCGAATTTTCTTTTCTGCTGCGGCAAAGATCAGCGAGCGTCCCAAGGCTGTCGCCTCAAGCCACTTTTGAATCATCGGCTGCTTGCGTCCGCTCTGGCTGACCACGTCCTCTTCGAGAATTTGAACGATAAAATCAGCGACTTCGCTTTCCCAGTTTTCTGGATCAATTGCACGGTCGATCAATCCGATCTTCGCCGCCTCACTCGCCGACAAGTGCTTGCCCTGCAAAATCAAACTCAGTGCATTGGTCAATCCGACCACACGTGGCAGCCGCTGGGTACCGCCCCAACCGGGAATCAAACCCAATTTGATTTCAGGCAGCCCGATCTTTGTACTGCTGTTGTCGCGAGCGATGCGGTAATCACACGCCAGCGACCATTCCAATCCGCCGCCTAGACAGGGACCATGGATCACGGCAAGCGTTGGCATTGGTAACCAATTGATCCGGTCAAACAGTTGTTGTCCGCAGTCAATCAGCTGCGTCGCCTGGGCGGGCGATTCAATATTTACGATTGCTTTGACATCGGCGCCCGCCAAGAAGCCGCTTTCTTTGCCGCTACGGAAAACGACTAACTCGCAATCGCCACGATGTTCTAAATCGTGAACGATCGCTTCGAGTTCGGTCATCACGTCACGATCAAGAATATTCAGGGGACGATCGGGCACGTCGAGCGACACGGTGGTGACACCTCGCACATCGGTCGTGACGCTGAATGCTTTGTAACGGTCAGTACTCATACTAGGACTCCAATTCGGTTTCGAGAGCGATGGCGACACCTTGGCCTCCACCAACGCAAAGTGTGGCAAGTCCTCGGCGTTTGCCGGAAGCTCGCAAGGCACGAAGCATCGTTAAGATCAGACGGGTGCCGGTGGTACCGACGGGATGGCCCAGCGCAATAGCCCCGCCGTGGATGTTGACGATGTCAGGATTCATTTGTCCGATTGCGGTGGGACGCGATAATTCTTTTTCAGCAAACGACTTCGATTGCATCGCACGGTCACAACCGATCACTTGCGCTGCGAACGCTTCGTTAATTTCAATCAATTCAAAATCCGATAACGACATTCCCGTTTCGTCCAACAGTTTTGCCGTCGCATAAACCGGGCCGAGCCCCATCCGTTTCGGATCACAACCGGCGATCGCTGCGGCGGTGATATACCCCAGCGGCGGGCGCGAAAAACGATCGAGGTTGTTCGTGGCGGAAAGCACCACTGCGGCAGCCCCGTCGGTCAACGGGCAACTATTTCCGGCGGTCACCGATCCATCGCGTTTGAATATCGGTTTCAGTTTGGCAAGTTGCTCGAGCGTTTGCCCGGGGCGAATGCAGTTGTCTTTGTCCATCGGCTTGCCACGATTCAGGGGAACCTCGACAATTTCGCCTGACAGGAAGCATTTTTCTTGAGCCGCAGCCGCCTTGTGATGGCTCGCCAAAGCAAACTCGTCCTGCTGAGCTCGCGTGATCGCGAAATCATGAGCGAGCACCTCGGCGGTCTCGCCCATGTTCAATCCCGATACCGGATCGGTCAGCCCCAATTCGACTCCGGCGACCGGTTTAAAATGTTTTGGGCGAAAGGCCGCGAACGCAGCGATTCGTTGCCGAAGCGTCTTGGCCCGCGCGACTCGCATCCACGCTTCGGTTGCCTTGCGGCTGTACAACAGAGGGATCTGCGACATCGACTCGGTACCGCCCGCGACAATCGTTTTCGCGCGACCACCGCTGATAATACTGCAGCCTTGCAAAATCGATTCCATCCCGGAGGCACAGTTGCGATTGACGGTATGCGCGATACGGTCGATCGGCACGCTGCTTTTTAGCGCGATCACGCGAGCCACGTTGGCCGAATCGGCGGGACCCGCGACATTGCCGATGATGACTTCGTCCACCGCATCGGGCGTCAACTCACACCGCTGCAGCGCTTCGGTGACGGCTATTCGACCTAACTCGACCGCAGACAC
>NZ_JBFHFD010000911.1:0-2577 GCF_041583735.1 Novipirellula sp. | reverse complement strand
ATTCCAGATCGGATTCCAGTTCGGCGGTCAGCTCGATCTTTTGATCTCGTTGCCATCCATTGCTGATTCCCGCGAACACAGCGTCAATGACTTGACGATTGGCATTTTGCAAACTTGCCACCAGCGTTTCCATTTCGCCCGTGTTTTTACCTCGCGCGTAGTGCTCGGCAACGCGTTGCGTGATTTCGAGCAGCTTCGTTGCGGGATTGACGGTTTGGGTTTTGGCAACCGCTTGCAAGAAACCGATGCTGTTCTGCGCCGCTGCACTGGTAGCAGCATCGGGAATCCAACGATCCGCCAAATTGGCCGGCTCTGACAGAATTTGGGCAATCGCCTCGCCACTGGCGGTGCTTGCCGGCAAATCGGACAAGGCCAGGATCGCCGCAAGTTTGGTGTTGGCGTTGGGATCACGATGAACGCCGGCGGCTAACAAGGCATCGACCGACGCGGTCGACGATGGCAACACCTTGACCGCGTTCTGACGAACGCCGGCCGAGGGATGACGCAGCGCCGCAAACACCGCCGCGCTTGCCGCGGTGTCATCCGTGTCAAGTTGGTCGAGTCCTTGCAGTGTCCACAACGCGTGGATCGCACCGACGTTTAGCCCGATTGCGTCGGTCGATTCGTCTTGAATCAACTTGATCAATTCTTTCGTGACATCGGTTTTACCTCGTTCCACCAGCAAACGTTGAGCGTGTTTGCGTGTCAACATTGTCGGATGAGTCAGGGCGGCCACCCATTCGCTTGGCGTCGCCTTGGACAGATCGGGACTAGATTTTGCATCAGAACCGTCGAACACCACGCGATAAATGCGTCCATGTTTCTTGTCACGAAGCTTCGTTTCGTAAGCCGCTCCCTTGCCGGTTTCGAATCCTTGCGGTGTTGGATTGTGTTGGACGATGTAGTTGTACCAATCGATGATCCACACTTGGCCGTCGGGCCCAATTTCGGCCATGATCGGCGCGGTCCATTCGTCGTCACTCGCAAGCAAATTAAATGGACTGGTCGACGTGAATCCGCTGCCATCGTGCTTCAGCACAAACGCACCGGTCAAGTGTCCCGTCGGTCCGTTCACAAAGGCAATACGATTCCAATATTCCTGAGGGTATTCGCGAGCGGTGTACAGCGAGTGGCCTGCGGCGGCGGTGTAGCCGCCGTGATGATCGACTTGGCGAACCTTGTCCGTGATCGGATGAAAGTCGTTGCTGTCCGCGATCGATGAAAGAGTTAGCGACGGCGTCCATCCGCGGACTCGCTCGTAATAGCGATTGGCGATCGGCATGAAGACACTGGGGTTTCCGTTGGCGGTCGAGCCAAAGATCAATCCTTCTTCGCTGATTCCGAGTCCCCAGGTGTTGTTATTGGTCGAGCGGATGAATTCCACCTCGGATCCATCGGGACGCATACGAAAGAAGCCCATTCGAAATGCTTGTTGCGGTTTTCCGTCGGCAACGGGTTTGGATTGGTTGTAGCCCTGCATCGCCCAGATCCAGTTGTCCAATCCATACTGGAAATTGCTGACGCCACCGTGGGTGTCGCCGAGGGTCCAGTTCTTGATCAACACCTTGCGAATGTCGGCTTTGTCATCGCCGTCGGTGTCTTTTAAGTACAGTGTTTCGGTAGCGTTTTGCACGATCGCTCCGCCGTCATGGAATGCGATGCTGGTCGGGATGCTCAGTTCTTCGGCAAACACGGTGAACTTGTCCGCTTTCCAATCGCCGTCGGTGTCTTCACAGATGCGAATGCGATCACGTCCCTTGCCAGCCGGTTGCAATTCGTTGGGATAGTCGTAGGTCTCGGCGACCCACAATCGGCCTCGCTCGTCCCAAGCCATACAGATCGGCTTGCCCTTCAAATCCGGCTCCGACGCAAACAGTTCGACATGAAATCCCTTGGGGACGACGAGATGTTTCATCGACTCGGCGGGTTCAAGTGGTTTTTGCATCATGTTCATCGGTTTCCCCTGCACTCCCCATTTGTCCGAGGGAGTGTAGTTCGGGATTTCGCTACCGACATCTTGGTATTCAAACGGTTTGACGTCTGCCGCGATCTTCGTCATCTCGGGAACCGGAAACGCTTGGTCTTGTAGGAAATCGCCAGCTTTTTGCGGATCCCCTTTGGCTGCCCAGCGGATGCCGCGTTCAACGAGGTTTTGAAAACCAGGATTGGTCCAAGTCCGAGAATCATGCCCCCAGGCGGTATAGAAAACACGCCCCTCGCCTTCGCTGCGAATCCATGTCCATGGTTCGCGGCCTTCGGCGTCGACACGATACTCGAGCACCGTGCGGTTTTTCTCGTTGTGCATGTGATGCACGTAAGTTTCGTCCCAACTTTCAAATCCACCAAATCCTTGCATCAGTGGATGCTCGGCGTTGGCGATGTCGGTGCGGAACACGCCGGTGCCATGACGCTGAAACTGGGCTCCCATCAACGCCACGATCCGGTCGTCGTTGCGAAAGCAATACGTGGCACAGTGCAGCGGTACAAAACCGCCGCCTTGCGTGACGTATTGCAACAGCGCATCGGCTTGCGATTTTTCAATATTGTCGATGTTCGCGTACAACGCCACCACATCGT
>NZ_JBFHFD010000910.1:0-2583 GCF_041583735.1 Novipirellula sp. | reverse complement strand
CATCGCTTGGCTTTACCACGATTGCCTGTGCCATTTTAGGTTTGGGCGGATTTCAGCTGATTGCGGCTGGGATTCTCGGTGAATACATCGGCCGGATTTATGACGAAGTGCGCCGGCGACCTTCGTATATCGTGTCCAGTGCCACCACGTCGGAAGATGCCCAAGAGCGTGCGTTCCGCGTGATCTCACGAAAAGCGAGCTAAAGGATTATTTAGTGAGTACGGATAGCAAAACAATCCAGCCGGAAGCCTCGCGTTGGTTTGTCGAGTCGCTCCGAGATGCGTTGAACCGACCGGTCATGGCGTTGGCGGTTTTGTTGGTCAGCTGTGCGGTAATCGCGTTGTACTGCAGCCGACTGAATCAGGAGCTCTATCAACACAAGAATCCGTTCTACGATTCACTGAGCTACAATATGCACCTGTTCGCGATCATGGAAACGTCGCAACAGCAAGGGCTGGCGGCGGGTTGGAACCGAGTAATCAGTAGTGATTCAACGCTGTTTCTTCCGTTTGCGATCGCAGCCTCCATTGGACCTTGGGTTGAACCGAGCCGGATGGTGTCGGTCTGGATCCAAGCTGCATATTTGTTCGGCTTCTTGGCGTCGGTGTTTTTTTATCTCGTCAAAATCCGCGACCTGAGACCGTCGACGGCGATACTGGGATGCTGCACGTTTTTTACGACCAGTTGCATCTTCATGGAGGTCGGCGGACTGTCGGATTTCCGGGCCGACTTGATGTTGTGCCTCAGTTTTGGTGCATCGGCCATTTGGTTTTTGTCCGCAGTGCAGCGACCCACGACCGGGCGGTTTGTCATGTGCGGCATTGCCATGGCAATCTGTTGCCTGTCGCGTTCAACCGCACCGATTTATTTGGTATTGAGTCTCGCCCCCTTGGCGGTGCTGTTTTTGCTGCAGCAAGAAGATCGCAGCAAGCGGATACGCGGCTTGATTCTGGCCAGCGTGATCGCCAGTGTGTTGTCGGGATGGTTTTATATTCTGAATTTTGGTTATCTGCACTACTATTATGTCGTTTGGAATACCGACGCCAACGCAAAGCTTCCGCTAAGTGAGGCAGTAAAACACGGCGAATTCGCAGGACGTGCGATAGGCGCTGAGATCCTGTATCTGATCGGCGGCTGGATGATCGGTCTAGTCTTCTTCACACGCAATCGCTGGACGTTCAAGCCAATTTGGGATGCGACTCGTGATCGCTCGGCCCCTGATTGGGCTCTGCTTTGGGTGGGACTCAGCCCGATCGTATTTCTTGTGGCTAGACGTGCGGGATTGAACCCGTTCGTTTCGATGCCCGCGATAGTCGGGTTAATTTTGTTCGCCATCATTCCTCTGCTGAAAGCATTTGAGAAAAACGATAATCGTCGGTTGTTGGCGTGTTCATGGGGACTGCTTGCGATTGCGATCGGTTTTGCTGCTCAACGAGGATGGCAGCGGCATCAAGCCGGTGGATTCAATTCGATGGCGGCCCAGCAACAGATCATGGACGTGATTTTGGCCGATAGCATCGCGAACAACATGTCCGACGTCCGTTTCGGAGTCAGCCATTTAACCGAATTAAATTTATGGAGTCTGTATTCGACCGTAATGTTTGATCGCGAAGGGGTCACCAGCGACGAAGGGAAATTGATCTATCAGAACGTCCGATTGCATGCCAATGGTTTGTTTTCCCTTCCTGCCGCAGCGGATTGGGACGAGGTGCCAGGGGAAAGCGAGTCGGAAAAGTTACAGTTGCTTTTGGAACAGTGTGATCGCACGTGTGACTTCGTGGTGGTTCCTGATCAAAACACGGCCACCTATGTCCAGCAGCACTGTGCTTATAATTACATCAATCGCTACGCGTCGACATTGCGTAACGAAATTGTCAACGGAAATTGGGAACGGGTTTCGAATCCGATCCAAACAAGCGAGAATGAGTCGGTGGAAATCTATCGCTCGCGGCAAATCACCTCGCAAGCACCCGTTGCCAGTAAGCCAAAGAGTCAATCTCTCCGGAAAGCCGACAGACCGGTAAGCCGATTTGGCGTCTAGGGCTTATCGTCGCTCTGCTTTCGCCTTGTCATCAGGATCGCCAATCCCCGCTTCGGTGCTGGACAACTTGAAAAGCAAGGTGTGCTTTTGCGATAGTTCAGTCGATTGCACTGCTTCACGAATTGACGATTTAAGTTCGGCGGAAATTTCGGTCATCCGTCCATCAATCGGATGGATAATTTCCGCAATGCAATCGATGTCACCATGGACAAACTTCGACAGCCGCGTTGTCACTGGGAATACCCCTACCCGTCGGTTTTCAGTCAACGGCTCCTTCGCATCCGCGATTTCATCATCGGGATCGACGCGCTGATAAGCGTCGATCCAAGCGGCGGATGTGCTCATTTGCGAGGAACGGATGTCTTGATAACCTGCCGCCGCAGCGATCTCTGACAATTTCGTCTCGAGTCGTTTACGGAGTGATCGGTCTCCATTTTCAGGAAATTGGTATCGGCAAACTAGTCGCAAACTTGAGCGGCCAGGGGTGGCGTTCTTCAGTGCCGCAACAAAGCCTGGCTCATTTAATGCAGACAGGTTCACAT
>NZ_JBFHFD010000909.1:0-2586 GCF_041583735.1 Novipirellula sp. | reverse complement strand
CGAAGAGGAAATGGCCTTCGTGAGCAGAGGGGCGCAAGGTTAGGCCCGCCGCTACGAAAACCACCTGGCTAGTCCCAAAGAAGATGCCATTGGACTTGCGCCGCCCGCTATAAAAGCCATCCGGTTGGTCGATCATTTCTGCCTGCCCGCTCGATTCGTAGCCGATTCTTCTTGCTTCACTGAAGCTGATTTTATGATTCGTCGTCCTCAAGGATGACCTCACGCGTAACTCCAATCGACTTTAGAAACGACACATCGTGGCTGACGACGATGATCGCGCCGTCATAAGATTTTAGCCCCGATTCGACGGTTTCAATCGATTCAAGGTCCAAGTGATTGGTGGGTTCATCCAGGATCAGTAGCGGTGGGGGAACGGGACAGCCGAGGACGCACGCCAGTCCCGCTCGCAACAACTCGCCGCCGCTGAGCGTCGCTGCGACTTGCAGCGCGGCATCACTGCGAAATTTGAAACGAGCCAACGCGGCTCGGCACTCATTCTCGCTCGACGAAGGGTTGATCCGCTTGTAGTTTTCTCGCACGGTGCGATCCATCTCCAGCACACTGACGGTTTGGTCCAAGATCGCGAACTCGGACCGACGATCCACCGTGCCGCTCCAGGGCTGCAGGGTACCCGCGATCAACGCAACCAGCGTGGACTTGCCCGAGCCATTGCGGCCAGTAATCGAAATTCGCTCAGGCCCTGTGATGGTCAGCGAGAAATCACGGACAATCGGACGCTCCGGCTCGAAACCGAACGTGACGTCATCGATGCGTAGGATGGATTTTGATGGATGGAGATTCGTGGACGGCAACTCGACTCGAAATGGATCGATGATTTCGATCTTTTCGCGTGCTTCACTCAGTTTCTGGTTTGCTTGTTCTCGCAAACGAACGGATTCAAGATGTTTGTCCGCGGTTGTCTGTTCGCTCCGCTCCTTTCGTGCGCCTGCCAAGATTCGGGGCATCCCACCCTTCGTTGCCGATTTTTTCCCTGTGCGATTCCGCCGCGACTGCCGCTGGACCTTGGCTTGGTTCCGCTTCGCCAGACGGGATTCCTGTTTTTCGGCCTCCGCCAAATCTCGCTGGGCGGCCTGCCGTTCTCGAGACTTCTGCGATTGATATTCGCTCCAATTTCCGCCGTACGTTTTAACACCAAGCGACGTGAGTTCGACGATCGAATCCATTGACTCCAGTAGTTCACGGTCATGGCTGATCACCAAGGCACCAGCTTGCCAATTTTGAAGCAACTCAAGAACCTGCATTCGTCCATCACGATCGAGATTGTTGGTCGGTTCATCCAGCAGTAGAAAGTCGGTATCGGCAAAAACGAGCGACGCGATACCAACTCGCGTTCTTTGTCCGCCTGACATTTCTGCAAGACGCAGGTCCGCGGTGAAGGCGAGCCCAACGCGTGCGAGCGCGGATGTGATACGTGTTTCCAGCGTCCAATCGGCTGCGGAAAAATCAGCTTCGCTGCCAACGCCATGATCGATCCGTTGCAATGTTGCAAATTCATTCGCGACCCCAAACAGATCCGCAATCGTCAACTGCGGATCGGCCTGGACCGATTGATTGAGCACGGCGATCGTTCCCGCCGTCACGATGCTTCCCGTGCTTGGTTGCAGTTGCCCTTGAATCAGTTTCAGCAGCGTCGATTTGCCGACGCCGTTGCGGCCGACAATCGCGGTGCGGCACAAGCCAAAGTGGATGTTCAGGTTGGTGAAGATTGGGAGCTGGTTTGGATGGCGGAAGCTAACATCCGCAACGGAGATCGATTTGGCCATGAATTAGACGCGTCCAGCGGCGGAGGCACAATTTTCTTGTAGTGATACCGTTTGAGCTGATCGAGTTTTTCATGTTAGTTCTGCAATTCCGGTGGAGATGAATCGGCATATCTCTGTCTGGCGGCAATTTGACACGCTGTGCGATCATCAGGTTCACAACGAAGTCCAGATTTTTGTCGGACTCTCTTGTGGTAGGGGCGCTGTTAGCTCGGATTGAGGACATCATCTCAGTAGCGATCCGTGACCACGCCACCAAACAACCAACAGCAGCACTCCTAACAAGTTGGCCTGCCATGATTTAGCGTTGCTACAACGCCAACGACCTTAAAGAACTCCGCGGCTAGGCAGACAGAAAGATTGGTGCGACAGAAACATCTCGCGAGGCAGGCGGGGCGTTTTTAATTTTTCTGTCGCACCAATTTTTCTGTCGCCAATTACGGGCTGGGCAGACAGAGCAATCGAGGGGGCGTAAGCCTTGGTGACGAGAGTTCGCGGATAAAGAATGTGCCGAGTATCGCAGCCGACTTGCCGCGATCGTCGGATTGGGATGGGGATGCGGTTGGGGTAGACAGAAAGATTGGTGCGACAGAAACATTTGGTGATGCAGGCGGGCCGTTTTTTAATCTTTCTGTCGCACCAATGTTTTTGTCGTCAATTACGGCCGGGTCATGCGGGGCAATCGAGGGATCGTAAGCCTTGTTAACGAGAGTTCGCGGATGAAGAACGTGCCGAGTATCGCAGCCGACTTGCCGCGATCGTCGGCTTGGGATGGGGAAACGGTTGGGTAGACAGAAAGATTGGT
>NZ_JBFHFD010000908.1:0-2592 GCF_041583735.1 Novipirellula sp. | reverse complement strand
TCCGCAGAGGTGGCAGTCAACGAGTCACTTCGCCGCACCGCTAATGGAGAAGTCTGACGCGGGAACAGCTCAGTTTGCGACAAACTGAATGATCCGAGCCGCATTGCCGCTGCTGCGTGTTGTGTCCGCGATTTTCAGCTCGACAGTGTGCTCACCCGCTTTCAAATCGGTTGCAAACATAACGGTTCGCGGATAGTGCAGCCCCTTGCTGTGCTGGTGATACAAATCCACCACTTCAAACGGACCTCCATCGACACTGGCTAGGATCATCCCCGCATCCGGTCCTGCAACGACATAGGCACCGATTGCCGTGCCGGCGAACGACAGCGACAACGTGTCCCCAGGATGCTCGCCGCAAAGCATCGGAAGTTTGCGGAAACGCTCGCGAGTGCTTCCGGGCAACGATGACCAATCGGGCACCGAGATCGACCAACCGTTTTCAATCATCGCAGTCGCAGGATCAATAAAACGTCCTCGCCAATAGCTGGTTGGATTCAGCGGCGACTCGGGCAGCGGGTGCGGCTTGATCGCCGCGTCTTTCGCCAGCGGTTTGGCCCATGCCTGGCCCATCAATTCGTCGATCATCGTCGCGGCGATCGCATTTCCCGCCGGTGCGGGATGCACTCCGCCGTACTGTTTCCAAGTCAGTGTGCCGTCGGTGATACGATCAGCCACTTCGCTTGCCAATCCAATCGTCGACACGTCGTAATGCGCGGCCACCGACGTATGCGCCGCAATCGTCAGCGGCGTTTCGGCCTCTTGTAGCGTCGCCAGCATCGATTCATTGACGAAGAAGGTTACCACCAAATCGATATTTGGATTGGCGATTCGGGCGTGACGCACCAGTCCTTCCATCCCGCGAATGCAGGCGGCGTTGGAGTGATGCGCGTCCTGATCATCGTTGACCGCGAACTCGATGAACAACAAATCGATGTCGCCGCGGTCCAGCACATCCGACTGCAATCGAAACGCTCCGGTGGTGGAACAGGTCGACGAGATTCCGGCGTTGATGAAGTTGAACTTCGTCGCTGGAAAACGTCGCTGCAGAATCTCACACACCATCGGCCGGTAGCCGTTCATCTCAGTGATCGACCCGCCGATGAACGCCACGTTTCCCGTTTTCGATTGCTCGAACTTGATCCGAGCATTCTGGAAATCGCCGCGAAACGCCACGTGGTCAGCGGTGAATCCGCTGGTGGCGATGAATGACAAAGCAACCAGTATTAAAGATCGGTACGCTGTAAATCGTCGTTTCATCTTGTCGTCGCTTCGAGTGGGTGAGAAACAAAAATATTTTGGATTTGTGCCGTGGCCCCGTAAGAGAACGCTCGGCTTTTCCATCATAACCCGACGCGTAAGTTTTGAAGTTCCGCGTTTGTATTTAGGGGCAAAGCCCCGGACGTTTACCTAGCCCAGCCCAACGGGCTGGGACCAAAAAAACAATGAATTGTAGGGCCAACGGCCCGGCCGTTTGCTGGAACTTTGGCCCGAAGAACGTTTAAACGCGCAACTTCAAAACTCATGCGTCGGGTTATGATATTTCAGGGCCAGACAGGCTCGCAAGCGTCACGGCCCACTCATATTATCGCCGAAACTCTCGACGAGTTTCGCTACGGACGCGGACGTGATCATGCAACCGATGTTTCCGGTGCGTCTCGCTTGGTCATCATCGATACAACGATCAAGGTGACAAACGCCAACGGAATCGTCACGATGCCTGGCTGAGTGAACGGAGCGATCGCGTCGGCTCCGTTCCAACCGTACACCTTTTCGTACGTGTCAGCGGACAACAAAATCCATCCCAACGAGCTAACCATTCCGACGATCACACTGGAGATGATCCCCTCTTTGGTCGTTCGTTTCCAAAACAGCAACATCACAAGAGCGGGCAAGTTCGCACTTGCCGCAACGCTAAACGCCCAACCGACCAAGTAGCTGACGTTCATTTCTTTGAACGCGATGCCAAGCAGAATCGCGATCGCTCCGACCACGACGGCAGCCAACTTCGCGACTCGCACCTGAGCGTGTCCCGTCA
Organism: Novipirellula sp.; assembly: GCF_041583735.1. Lineage (NCBI taxonomy): Bacteria > Pseudomonadati > Planctomycetota > Planctomycetia > Pirellulales > Pirellulaceae > Novipirellula > Novipirellula sp. The sequence continues at coordinate 557 of NZ_JBFHFD010000908.1, read as the reverse complement.
ATTCGATTCCCATCACTCCGCCGATCAAATCGTGAGCCACCGCGCCACTGCTCGCCAAAATCAAACCGCTGACGGTCCCCAGTACCGTGGTGAACGCAATCGCCGAAATGATCGCAAACAACCACTGGCTCATGCTGCGAGCCAATAGCGGAGCGGCCATGTTGGTATCGGTCAGATCCAGCGCGTTGCTGGTCATCGCGCCGAGTCCGAGGTACAGCGTCAGCACATAAAAGAAACCGATACTGGTGATCCCCACGATGGTGCTTTTTCGAGCTGCCGCACCGTCTTTGACCGTGTAATAGCGAATCAAAATGTGCGGTAGCGACGCGGTGCCGCAAAACAATGCCAACATCAACGACAAGAAATTGATCCGGTCGGTAGGCTTTCCGCCGCGAATTCCTGCGAATTTCGGATGCTCGCCCGGTCGCAGCACGCGAGTTCCCTCGGTCGGCTTTTGATAGAAGACCTTTGTCGATCCTCCATCGTCATGCCGGATCACCTCGCTGCCCCAGAGCACAATTTCGCTTTTGGACATCGTTGTAAAAAACGAGATCGGC
>NZ_JBFHFD010000907.1:0-2606 GCF_041583735.1 Novipirellula sp. | reverse complement strand
TGCACGAGGCATAGTTCGTCCGTCCGAGCGCAGGAAGGCCTGTGCCAGGATCGCTTGGGCAGCGAAGTGTGGGGAGCTCAGTGGCCCAAGGGGTGTACTGAATATCTTGAGGAGTGGGGCCCATCGCGGGCCAAGGGTTTGTCGTCGTTCCAATCGCGGCGCCATTGTTTTTGTCGGTGCGTTCGGAACTTGGGTTGCTGATCTTCTCCCACAATGCCTGTTGCTCGACAAACGGGGTCATCCCCACCAACGCACTCAGACGCCAGTGGTTGTGCGTATTGTACTCCGTCCACCAGTTTTGGTTGTTGTCGTTGCCGTCATCGGTGCCGACACCGTGAATCGGCATCTGGTTGTAGGCACTGTGATAGTTGTGCAGCCCCAATCCCAATTGCTTGACGTTGTTGCTGCAACTCATTCGCCGTGCCGCTTCGCGAGCCGCTTGCACGGCGGGTAGCAGCAGTCCAACCAGTACGCCGATGATGGCAATAACCACCAATAATTCCACCAGGGTAAAACCCTGGGAAAGTCGATCACGCTTCATTAACAATCTCCATGAAAACTATTGAAAACTTCGGTTTTCGGGCGAATTGGTGCAACGACATCCGTTGCCCTATTTTGACGATGCGCCCGCTCACCAGTTATGTAGTCAATAGAGTGTAACATAGCGGCACGTCGGTGCACCATGTCCCCTGCGGAAAGGCGGTAGATTTTCCTCTATAGAGCACCCCTTTTGGGGTTACAATTAGACGTCGTTTGCTTGCTGTACCCCTGTTAGGGGTGGCGGCGGCGTCAAAGGCAGGTCTCGGGTGAAGTGCTGTGCATTAAGGCACGTTGCGAGTAATCGTTTGAGCGTCCTGGTTGTGATGGGCCATTCAGGACCGCTGGAACGGTAATGGACGTCGAGCAGAGAATGTCAGACGTAGAAAAGATTGCGTGAGAGTTCCGGCAGGTTCAACAATTCACGAAGGGGCTCGCGTGACGTCCGCGGCAAGCTATTCGATCACCTCGTGTTCTTGACCGTCTCAAGACTTTTTGAACGCCTCGGCGGCATCCTGGACCAGCAACCAGCACTGTCCGCGGCCCAACGACGACCAAGTCTGTTGAGTTTGGTTGGGCCAGATCACGGTGATCTCGCAGTCGCCATCGGCGTCGCCGAGACCGATTCGTAACCGACGCTCGTTGCTACACAAATAGCCATCGCCCGAAGTCAATGCGGTCGTCCAGCGTTTGCCATCACACTGAATCAAAATCTTGGATCCGATGGCGTCGCGAGCACTGACATCGCCCGTCAATTCAAGCTCGATCCAGTTTCCCAGGGGCTTGTTGTCCGGTGCTCGGTTTCGATTGATCAATAACGCAACCGGTTCGGTTTGGTGCGTCACCGCGATGTCGGTTTGATGGTCGCGGTTTGCATCGAGTGTCCATAATGCGCGGCCCACATGCGGGGTTGCCAAATATTCGCTGGCAAAGGCATTCTCCATTGATGCGAGGCGATTGTCGTTTCCCCGTTGGAATATCTGCATCGGATGCTCGTAGACCGACTTTTTCCCTTCACGCGAGAACATGTCCACGTGCCCGTTGGTGAGAATCAGCTCCATCTGGGCGTCGTGGTCCAAATCGATCGCGGCGGTTCCAAAACCAACCAAAGGAAGCGTGGGGTGAATCAAGTCGTGTAGCGCCGTGCGGTCTTGCCACTGGCCCGGACTCACTTGCTCGTACAGCGTGTTGTATTCACGATCAAAATTGGTCACGTAGAAATCGATGTCGCCGTCGCGGTCCAAATCGCTGGCGGCAATCCCCATCGAACCTTGAGCGGTCGAGCGATCATCGCCCGCTAATCCGAGTGCGATCGCCGACTCGGAGAGTTTGAATTTTGTGGCTTCACCACTCCCACGCCAGTAATGGTTGTGAGTCATGTCGTTTGCAACCAGGATGTTACAGCCGGCAACGTCGTCAAACGCCCCCACAACAACTCCGAGTCCGCGGCCCCGAACCGACGGTTCTGCGGCCCATAGGTCAGTGGCGTCGAGAAAGGAACCATCGCCGACGCCTCGGTAAAAGCGGTCTCGGTCGGCCGGAAACTTCATCGGCGAACACGAGCGAGGGGTTTCTTCGTTCTCGTTCCCACAGGCTTGGGTTGAGGGTTCAAGTCCGGCACAGTAATGGAGGATCACGAGGTCAGAAATGCCGTCGTTGTCCAAATCCGCGATCGCGGCACTGGTGGACCACGACTGCGAACTCGCTTCCTCAGGCAATCGTTCGGTCGCGTTTGAAAAAGTTCCGTCACCGTTGTTGATCAACAGCGAGTTGGGGCCGTAATTAAGTACCAGCAGATCGGGAAAGCCGTCTTCGTTGACATCGCCCACGGCAACCCCTTGGCCAAAGCCGGTGTCGCCCGTTTCCGAAGCAATCGTGACTTCGGCGAACGTGCCGTCTAGATTGCGGAACAATGCGTTGGGATCCGAGTCGCGCTTTGGCGGTTTTCCACCGGCCGCCGCCAAATACAAGTCACTCCATCCGTCGAGGTCAAAGTCGAGTGTCCCGCCACCGCAGCCAAGCGTTTCATGCAGCATGATGCCGGGTTGGTCCAGGTCGTCGGCGGTGGC
>NZ_JBFHFD010000906.1:0-2611 GCF_041583735.1 Novipirellula sp. | reverse complement strand
GGCTAGACGGAACAGACGCGGAATTGATTCGCGGTGCGAGTGAGACCGAGACAGGCCCTCACCCGAGCAATCGCTAAAGGCTCTGCTCGACCTCTCCCGGCTGCGCTGGGAGAGGTGACAGGATGGAGAATACGTGACTTGTAACTCTGTTCCCTCTGTTTGCTCCTGTTCAAATTGTCCGAGCAACCATCGTTCTTATTTGGCGGCGGATAGTTGGTTGCTCGGGTGAGATTAGGATTATGAGTATGATTAAGAATTCAGTACGGCGGGATCTTTTGCAAGATCCACTACGGGAGGGCGTTACCAATATCCTCGACTTTCTCGCTAGTTCGCTGATCCGCGGGCTTCTTGCAGCATGTTGACCATCTCGGGTAACAACAGCGACGAGGGGAGCGCGTAGCTGACCACACGGCCGGCGCGGGCGATGTTTAATCCGATCACGCGGCCGGAGGAATCGATTACCGGGCCGCCACATTGATCGGGATCCAATACCGTATCATGCTGGAACACGCGATCAAATCCACTGAGCCGGACGTTGCGAGGGCCGTTGACTCGGCTGTCGTTCTCCGATTCTTGTAGCACCCCAAACTCGCGGATCCCGGCGTTCATCTCCATCGTGCTGCCAGAACGCAGAATCGTTAACTGGACACTTTCACCCGGGAACATGCCACGCAAGGTGTTGATCACGTTGTCGCTGTTGAAAACTTCTTGTCCGTTGATCGCAATGATTTGGTCCTCGGGTTCAATCCCTGCTTCGTCCGCACCGCTGTCGGGCCAAACCCCTTCCACTCGAGCTCGTCCATTTGTGCTGTTACCCAGCACCACGCCAAGTCGCCCTTTGTGCTCCACACGCCGCTCTAAAACGCCAAGACTGCCGATCCCGATCGGTCGTCCGGTGCGCCCCGGAGTGATAAGAAAGCTACCTACCGGAGGCTGCTGAGGATAAAACTCGGCTGGCTTGAAATCAAAATTAGCATCGACTTTTAACAGCGCCAAATCGTTCGCGCGACGCACCGCGGCAACACGCGCGGGCAGCAAGCGACCGTCGTGCAGTCGCACACGAATCGGGTCTCCGCCACTGAGTTCGCTGCGTTTGGTCAGCACATAGCCATCGGCGCCGACGACCGTGCCGAGAGCAACCGGACGCCCGCCGCTGGTGACTTGAACGACCGACTGCTGGACCGAGGCCAAGATCGGATCGACCAACTGCATCATTTCGCCGTTGTCGCGGCGGTGCGAGACTTTGATACTAAAGCCTTGACGCAGCCACTGCGGAGTCCTTGATTCTTGGGCACCCGATGTTTCGGCAAACCCGATCGAGACCATGACGAAGGCGATCAGACCGATAGTGGTTCGTTGATGCCGATTTAAAAGCAATGAACTCAAAACGTTGTCTCCAACAAAACGACACCAAAGCAGAAGGAAATCCCAATCTGCATGCGAACAAGTTTACGACCAAGCTACCACCATCGTCGATGGCATCTCGTTAATCCTCACGGCCAATTTCGACGACGACACGAACCCGTTGATTGTTACGGTTGACCCAAACCTCGACACGTTCACCGGGCATCGTGTCGGCGACCGCTTTGATCAGCGACCCGAAATCGCTCACCTTCACGTCGCCAAAACGCTCGACAATATCGCCCACCAACAGCCCTGCGTCTTCAGCCGGAGAGCCTTTCTTGACTTCTCGCACGCGAGCGACGGACTCGGAATCATTTCCCGAGACCCCTAAAACGGGACGAAAACCGGGTAGCACGCCCCACGCTTCACTGGCGGCCAACCGTTTCCATGAAATGTCGTAATGATCGACCGGGATATGCAAATTGTCGGCGACATCGTTGCCAATCCGGCTATGAACAGCAATCAAGCGTCCTTCGATATCAAATAGCGGGCCACCGCTGTCGCCGCCGATCAAGGCACAATCGGTCACGATCGCGTCGGGGCGAACGGTCAGAATACGGCCAACCCGAGTCACCGGGCCTCGATCGCGGTCGTAGCCGCCAGGATGTCCGGTCGCGATGCACCACATGCCGGGCACCAATTTATCGCTGGTTCCAAGCGTGGCGTGGGGCCACGGTTGGCCTTCGTTTTGGCCGTCGTTAATTTTGATCAAGCCTGCATCGACACTGCGGTTCATCCCCAACGTCGTTGCCATCACGGTGCGACCGTTGGACATGCGAATCACCGCACTTTTGCCAGGCCGCATCGCCACATGGGCTGCGGTCAGAATGTACCCGGTGTCGGTGATGATCACGCCACACCCCTGCGCCGCGCCGATCTGGACACTGACGGTACAATCTCGAGCAAGCCGCGAGACCTGCTGCTGCTGCGTTTCCAAAAGTCGCATCTGCTCGAGCGACGAGGGGGTGCCGCCACGACTCAGCAACCCTTGCAGCGGATTGGGGACCGAAACCAGGGTCCCGCTGGTGGTGGTGGACGGCGGAACCGTACCCTGTGCCTCCGCAGTCGAGACCGAGGGTGCAAGCCAAAGGAGTGTCAAAAGAATCGCCCATCCCTTGCCGCGGAACGCGGTGACGTTGATGGGGGTGGGCGTTAACGCTACTGTCGATTTCAATGGCAGCTCCTCGCTGAGACTTCGTAAACGATC
>NZ_JBFHFD010000905.1:0-2614 GCF_041583735.1 Novipirellula sp. | reverse complement strand
GGCGCCCAGCCCCAATTGTGGCTGAACGTCGCGTTGATCGATCCCGATGGACAACGCGTGTGGGAAAGTGGCTACCTCGACTCAAACGCCGATCTTGCCGACATGAACTCTTACGACGTGGCCAAAGGGCGAGTGCCGCGAGACAAGGGACTGTTCAATCTGCAAACCAAATTCTTGATCAACAACGTTCGTGGCACCGATCGTGAAGCTGCGTTGCCATTGAATTTCAGCGTCGATCAATTGGTCTTTCTACGTCCAGGCGCTGTTCCGGTCAGCGTGCTGAACCATCCGCCCCTGATCCGCATGGAAGCCCATTCGATTCCACCGCTGGACCATCGGATGCCGAAGTATCACATCCCCGCATCGGTGATGCAAAAGAAAGGGCCTTACCGATTGAGCGTTCGCATGCGAAGCCGAATGGAACCGCCTTATTTCATGCGACAAATCAATAGCACACCCGACATGATTCGCCGCATGACGGCCAATATGTTGGACGTTCGACAAAGTAGCCACACGTTCTTGGTGCAATAGCTGGTTCGTTTGTCAAACCTATTTTCATCGCGACATCTGATCGCATTAAATTCCCATCCAATTTTCGAATCGTTGTCGTGAAGCAGACCATCAACATCGTCGATTCTCTTGCGAGACAGCTAGACGCTGCTCGTCGGATGGCTTCACGGCAATTCGCTGGACAGCGTGCGGTCGTGACTTACCCATTGCTCTGTATCTTGGCATTTGTTGGGATGATCGGAATCGGGATACCCGGAACGGTTAGTTTCAGTACCGCACAAAGCCCGACGCGATTACCGAGCGTCAACCGCCCAACGCGATTACCGTTGGTGGATCCATCTGCAAAAACGGAATCTGCCAATGTGAAACGCGAAACCCCACCGCCGATCCTTCCTGAAGAATCGGGATGGGAGTTTCCCGAGACCGAATTCGTAACCGAACGGTTTTATCAGTCGCTACAAACGCGAGTCGCCCAACGACCAGAACTCGAAACGTTACCAACCGCCCCCGCCCCCGCCCTCTTTCCAGTTCCGGTTCCGGTTCCAAACGGTTCCTTGGAAATCCCCGATCCCGGTCAGCGGCTGAATCGGCTCGGGGATGACGATCCGTCTTTGTTTGCGATTCAACACCGCTTCGCTGCGACGGAAAATGGATCAAACGATCCGTCACACGATTTGTCGCCCCCGGCGTCGCGTGATTTCTCGAGCGACTTTTCACCGACGCCGATCCCAAACACGTCGATGTACCACGATGGTCAACGGGAACAATGGCCGTACGATGCCAAGAGTGACGTGCCGACCCAATACCCCTTGGTTCAGTGGGGACGCCAGTGGTATGGCGACGGTATCACGCCGAAAGGGATCGATTGGTTTGGCCCCACAAACTTGGTTCGCCCTAAATTCTATCTGTACGGCGATTACCGCACCGGGATCGCGGCTGGGCGAAACGCCGCAGGACGCACCGACAATTTGGCGAGCCGGTTGAATCTGGATCTCGATTTACAGCTGACTGATACCGATCGATTCCACGCGTTCGTCGGACCGCTTGATAAAAACAACCAATTCACTCGCTGGGAAAAAGTGGGGGACGACATCAAGTATCGAAGCGAATTCGATTTGACTCCCGTTACCGGTTTCTACGAAGGGGATCTCGGTGTGTTGATGGGAGCATCACAATCGCGAACCTCTCCGTTCGAGTTGCCGTTCACGATCGGTTTGGTGCCACTGTTGTTCCAAAACGGAATCTGGATGGAAGACGCGGTCACGGGTGCAGCGTTTGCCTTACCCTCGGGACACAGCCGGCTACTGAACTGGTCAAACTTTGACGCCACGTTTTTTGCGGTTGTCGATCAAATCAACAGTGCCGCATTTGGAAGCGATGAGCATGCCGCACAAGCGTTTGGTACCGCATGGTTCATCGAAGCCTATGGCGGGTATATCGAAACCGGCTATGCCTATGTCCGTGATCGCAACCAGAGTGAACGGAGCTATCACAACATGACTGCCAGCTTCACACGTCGCTATTTCGACCGAATCAGTAACAGTGTGCGAGTGATCGTCAACTCAGGCCAAGATCTACCTAAGGACGAACGGACCGCCGACGGCGCACTGTTGTTGGTCGAGAACAGCTGGATCACCGCGAATCCACTTACGTTTGTCCCCTATGCCAATTTTTTCTATGGCTGGGATCGTCCTCAATCGGTCGCCCGAGCGGCAGGTTCCGGCGGCATCGTGCGAAACACCGGGATCAACTTCGAGTCGGACGGACTAAACGGTTTCGCCACGCTCGATCCGACCGCAGGGGACACCGCCGGTGGAGCGGTTGGTGTCGATTTGATTGCCGACGATCTCGGGCACCAATGGCTGCTCGAGTTGGCGTATGTCACGCCGCATGGGAACGGCAACCCCGCAGTTCCAGCGGATCAATTTGCCGCGGGAACGCGTTACCAAATGCCGCTCACCAACGCTACATTGTTGCGTTTTGATGTCATGTACGGCTGGCGAGGCGAACTGCAAGACGTCTACGGCACACGGATGGAATACCGCTGGAAGTTTTAGCGGGGAAACAATTTTCTGATTTACCCTCCCGTGTGCGGGAGGGTCGG
>NZ_JBFHFD010000904.1:0-2616 GCF_041583735.1 Novipirellula sp. | reverse complement strand
TCCCAACAACGCCGGATTGAAAGATGAGCACAACGCTGACTGCCGAGACAAAAAGCAATTCCCGTGGGCCAGCCAGCAACGGAGCCGCGGCGACCTCGCCCGGTATGAGTCCGCGACTTTCGGCGATCGCAGCCGTGACGGGCTACAAGACCAATACGCCCGCGATGGATTTTTCAGAAACTCCGATGCAGGATCTATTCTGCGCCAATGTGTTTAGCAAAAAGGTGATGCAAGAGCGGCTGCCCAAGCCGGTATACAAGTCGTTGGTCAAGACAATTGAATCGGGTGAAAAGCTGGATCCGACCGTGGCTGACGCCGTTGCCTCGGCGATGAAAGATTGGGCGCTCAGCAAGGGAGCGACTCATTACGCACACGTTTTTTATCCGTTGACCGGTGCCACGGCGGAGAAGCATGACAGTTTCTTGTCGCCCGATGGCGAAGGGGGCTCGATCGCCGAATTCAGCGGCAGTCAGTTGATTCAAGGCGAACCGGATGGTTCGAGTTTTCCAACCGGTGGAATTCGGCAAACCTTCGAAGCTCGCGGCTATACGATTTGGGATGTGACCAGTCCGGCGTACATTTTAGAGAATCCGAATGGAACGACGCTGTGTATTCCCACTGCGTTTGTTTCGTGGACCGGAGAGGCGCTTGATAAGAAGACGCCGGTACTGCGTTCGATGCAGGCGCTAAACAAACAGGCTCAGCGGATCTTGAAATTATTTGGCCACGACGATGGTGCCTTCGTCGCCTCGACGGCGGGACCCGAGCAAGAGTATTTCTTGATCGACCGACACTTCTTTTTTGCTCGCCCCGACTTGGTCAACGCGGGACGCACGTTGTTCGGAGCCAAGCCGCCGAAGGGACAAGAGTTTGATGATCACTACTTTGGCGCGATCCCCGAACGCGTCTTGGCGTTTATGCTCGAGAGTGAACGAGAGCTGTTTAAGTTGGGGATTCCTGTCAAGACGCGGCACAACGAAGTCGCACCCGGCCAGTACGAAATAGCTCCGATGTTTGAATCGGCAAACCTTGCGACGGACCACCAGCAACTGCTGATGACGACGCTGAAACGACTTGCCGAAAAACATGGAATGACATGTTTGATGCATGAAAAACCGTTTGCGGGGGTGAACGGTTCGGGGAAACATGTGAATTGGTCCTTGGGCAGTCGTTCTCAGGGCAATCTGTTGGATCCCGGCGATACGCCACACGAAAACGCTCAGTTTTTGGTTTTCTGTGCCGCGGTGATTCGTGCGGTTTACAAGTACCAGGGATTGTTGCGAGCGGTTGTGGCGACCGCCAGCAACGATCATCGACTGGGTGCCAACGAGGCTCCGCCGGCGATCATGTCGGTGTTCCTGGGGGACCAATTGACCGACGTTTTTGAGCAAATCAAAGCGGGCGGTGCAAATTCGTCGATCGCAAAGGGGACGCTGACGGTGGGGGTGGACGTGTTGCCGCCGCTTCCCAAAGACGCGGGCGATCGCAACCGCACCAGTCCTTTTGCCTTCACGGGCAATCGTTTCGAATTCCGAGCCGTGGGATCGAATCAATCGATCGCCGGTCCGTTGGTGGCGATGAACACAATCATTGCCGAGTCGGTGGATTACTGCGCGACCCAATTGGAAGCAGCAACCGACGGGACGCCTGAATCGCTGCACAGTGCGATTCAAGTGTTGTTGACGGAGATCATGAACGAGTGTTCTTCAGTCGTCTTCAACGGCGATGGCTACTCGGATGCGTGGCATACCGAAGCGGCCAAGTTGGGGCTGTTGAATATGAAGTCGACGCCGGATGCGTTGCCGTACTTGCAATCACCCGAAGTGGCCGAGTTGTTCCAGAAGTATGGCGTGTTGTCAGGACGTGAGCTGGAAAGTCGGCTTGAGACTTATCTCGAGCAATATTGCATGTCGATCAATGTCGAAGCCAAGTTGACCTACAGCATGGCCAAAACGATGATCTTCCCCGCCGCGATTCGCTACCAGAACGAGCTGGCCGCGACCTGCACAAATCTAAAGATGCTGGGTTACGATTTTGACACCGACACGCTCGATGAGATGACATCGCTGGTGAAACAGTTGCAAGACAATGTCACGCTGCTGCAGAAGAAGATGGACGATGCGGTCGGCGGTGGACTGATCGAACACGCCAAGCATTGCGGCGAGGTCGTGCTGCCGGCGATGAATGCGGTGCGTGAGGTGGCGGACGAACTCGAAGGAATCGTCGCGGACGATATTTGGCCGCTGCCGAAGTACCAAGAGATGCTATTCATCAAGTAGTGAAGCGTCGCATCGATGTGGCGCATCGATGTGTCACGTCAAAACGTAGCGAAACTCGCCAAGAGTTTCGGGGATGGTGTGTGGGATTTTGTGGTAGCTACCTTCGCCAGAAGGTGGTGACTCGCATCTGCGCGGCAACGATCCACGCTCTGGCGAGCTTGGCTACAAAACGTCAAGACGGGCGATCCCAGGCCATGACAGGCTGGAAGCCTTTTTATACCCCAAAACTCATTTGCTTGAATGCAACGAAAGCTTCAACGATGGTCGAGAAACGGCTCATCCCACGCCAGAGAGTTTTTGAGCCGGGAGGACCCTGCGATTTTTTGTCGATGTAGCC
>NZ_JBFHFD010000903.1:0-2637 GCF_041583735.1 Novipirellula sp. | reverse complement strand
GAAGATGGCGAGCGTTTTTACCGCGATTTGACATGGCTTTGCTTGCATCAACACGGTGCCTTCAACAGCCCCGTCTGGTTCAACGTCGGATTGCACGCCCAATACAACGTCGTCGGTTCAAAATGCAACTGGCACTGGAACGAAGCCGAGCAAGACACCGCTCAACCCGAAAACCCCTACGAATATCCCCAGGGCTCGGCATGTTTCATCCAATCGGTTGATGACAACATGGAAGACATCATGCGGTTGGCTTGCAGCGAAGCGATGCTGTTCAAATTTGGTAGCGGCACCGGCACCGACTTGTCGACCATCCGATCGCAACGTGAAAAACTCTCGGGCGGCGGAACACCATCGGGTCCATTGTCCTTCATGCGAGTTTACGACTCGATCGCTGGCGTCGTGAAGAGTGGTGGCAAGACGCGTCGTGCGGCGAAGATGCAATCGTTAAAGGTTTGGCACCCCGATGTGCTCGAGTTTGTCGAGTGCAAATGGAACGAAGAGAAGAAGGCTCACGCGTTGATTCGCGAAGGTTACGAGTCGAACTTTAACGGCGAAGCATACGGCAGCGTGTGTTTCCAAAACGCCAACCTTTCGGTTCGCGTGACCGACGATTTCATGGAAACCGTTCGCGATAACAAACGTTGGCAAACTCGTTGGATCAGCGACAAAGTCAGCGAAGCGGCGCCCGAGTACGATGCGCGTGAACTGCTAAACAAGATGGCCGAGTGTGCTTGGCACTGTGGCGACCCAGGCGTTCAGTACGACACGACGATCAACAAGTGGCACACTTGCCCGAACAGCGGCGCGATCAACGCCAGCAATCCATGTTCGGAATACATGTTCCTTGACGACACCGCCTGCAACTTGGCGTCGATCAATTTGATGAAGTTCGTCAGCAAGACCGATGGCACGTTCAACGTCGAACGTTTCCGTTCGGCTTCGCGGTTGTTCTTCATCGCTCAAGAAATCTTGGTCGACCACGCCAGCTACCCGACTGAGCCGATCGCTCGCAATAGCCACAAGTATCGTCCACTTGGACTCGGCTATTCGAACCTCGGCAGCGTGATTATGACTTCGGGCTTGGCCTATGATTCGGACGCCGCACGCGGTTTGTGTGGATCGTTGACCGCACTGCTGCACGGCGAGGCCAATCGCACCAGTGCCGAAATCGCGGGCGTTGTCGGACCATTTGATGGTTACGCCGCCAACGAAGAGCCGATGCTCGGCGTTATGCAAATGCATCGCGAAGCTTGTGAACACATTCACGACGATGGTCCAGCCGAGCTGAAAGCAGCGGCCCGCGAACTTTGGGACGAAGTGCTCAAAATCGGCGAGAAGTACGGTTTCCGCAACGCGCAAGCCACCGTGCTCGCGCCGACCGGCACGATCAGCTTCATGATGGATTGTGATACCACCGGAATTGAACCTGACATCGCGTTGGTCAAATACAAGCAGCTCGCTGGCGGCGGGATGCTGAAGATCGTTAACCAAACCGTCCGTCTTGGACTGGCGAAACTGGGATACGACGAAGCACAAATCGAAGGCATTTTGGCCTTCATCGACGAAAATGATACGATCGAAGGGGCGCCGGACCTCGATCCCGAACACTTGAAAGTCTTCGATTGTGCCTTCAAGCCAAACGGCGGCGTTCGCAGCATCGCTTGGCAGGCTCACGTCACGATGATGGCCGCAGCTCAGCCGTTCCTCTCCGGAGCGATCAGCAAGACGGTCAACATGCCGACCGATGTGACCGCCAAAGACATCGCGGACGCTTACTTCTGGGGCTGGGAACTGGGACTCAAAGCGATCGCGATTTATCGTGACGGCAGCAAGCAGTCACAACCGCTGAACACCAAGAAGAGCGAAGACAAGGGAGCCGCCGTGTCGGCAACCACGATCACCAAAACGATCGAAAAAGTCGTCTTCAAACCGCGTCGCGAGCGTTTGCAAGACACTCGTCAAAGCTTGACCCACAAGTTCAGCATCGCCGGTCACGAAGGTTACTTGTGCGTCGGTTTGTATCCCGATGGTCGTCCGGGTGAGATCTTCATCACGATGGCCAAAGAGGGATCGACGATCGGTGGTATCATGGACAGCTTCGGCACCGCGCTTTCGATCGCACTGCAATACGGCGTGCCACTCGAAGTCCTGGTGAACAAGTTCAGCCACACTCGGTTCGAACCGATGGGGATGACAAGCAACAAGGATATCCGTATCGCGAAGAGCGTCGTCGATTATATCGCACGATGGTTGGGACTGACCTTCATGAGCGGCCACGGCGACTACTCGCCATCGGCCGTCGGTAGCGAAGTGGGTGACAAGACCAACAATGGCAACGGCCCCGTGGTCGCATCACCGAACCGTGTAACGCAAGAATTGAAAGAAGACGCCGGAGCGGCAGTGGCGATCGTCGAGCGAGCCACGTTCCTGGCGAGCTTGCAAGATTCCGGAGCCACTAGCGGAGCGGGCCAAGGTAACGGGCACTCGCAAGTCGAAACCACGGCAGCGTCCCAGGAGCAGCAGTTCGCTCGCTTCCAAATCGACGCTCCCTCGTGTGACAACTGCGGCTCGATCACCGTTCGCAACGGCAACTGCTACCTCTGTCACAACTGTGGCAACAGCATGGGCTGCAGCTAG
>NZ_JBFHFD010000902.1:0-2647 GCF_041583735.1 Novipirellula sp. | reverse complement strand
TGATAAACCGCCTCGGGCGCAACGTGGTACTTGCCGATCTGTCCCGTGCGGTAGCCTGCGTTCTTCATCACTTGCGGCATCGCCAAACCGACCACGTCGTGAAACGACGCAAATTTGTGGTAGTGGTGTTGGTGACCAAATTGTCCGTTACGATGGTTGTGCAATCCGCTCATCACCACACTGCGGCTGGCGCTACACGACGCGGTCGTGGCAAATGCATTGCGAAACAACATGCCATCGGCGGCGATGGCATCAATGGCAGGCGTCTTGGCAACCGGATCACCATAGCACCCCAGCGTGGGGCTTTCGTCATCGGTGATGATAAAAATCACATTGCGTTCGGCTGCGACAAGACTGCCTAGCGAACATAATGAAAGGATCGGGGCAAGCGTCAGGAGTGCGAAACGCGTGATCTGCGATCCGAAATGGGCTGGATATTGCATAGGATGGGAAGGCATGAGGTTGGAAGGAGATTGGCATCGGTATGCGAAGCGGCATCAGTGATACCGATTGGGGGGGAGCCCAAGGAAGTCGTCCCCAGTTTAATAGATCCACAATCAGATGGCGAATACGTTGCATCAATTTCAAATTTTTCGTTCGCGAGTCCATTGGTCCGGTTGCAAGCTTAGCGGCACGGCGCGAGCCGTCCGGTCGCCACGGGGGAGCCGTCCGAACGGGACGCTTCGCTCCATTCTGACGATCGCTTTTCTTTTTGCCTTGACCGCGACGCCCTCATCTGCGGCCGATCGCACCACTTTTGCGGTCGCATTGCCAGCCGACGCTGCGGCCGTGGATGTGGCAAAATGGGATGGGGCATCCGTCGCAAATCAAGCCATGCTGGACAAATCTGCTGCGACGGGCACGGCATCGGAGGCAGCCGATTTGGCTTGGCGGGCTTATACCGAACTTTGGCAGGCTCATACCGCCGATCCAAGCGATCGAGCGATTCGCCGATTTCTCGGACTGCCCTTGAGCGGAACGATTGAGATTCGGTCGGCTCGGGGGCGAGCGGCCCCTTCGTGGTTGCAATGGCGACGCGGCAGTTACCAGCAATTTGAATCGCCCCACTTTACGATCTACAGCCGCGCTTCGAACGATGATTCACAACGAGTCGCCGTCGACCTGGAACAATGTTATTGGGTGTGGACGCAGATGTTTTTCCCGTTGTGGGAAGGCAACCAACAAGTCGCGTTGGCGTTTGACGAGTGGACACCGGGAACCTCGATCGCCGATCATCTGAGCAAAAAAACGTCGCGGCTTTCCACGCGTACGAAAATGACCGTCGTGCTTTTTCGTGATGCAAATGAATACGCTGCGACTCTATCGAAGGCGATTCCGGGGATCGAACGTTCTACCGGTTTTTATAGTGACGAAAATCGCACGACGTTCCTGTTTGCCGGACACGAGGAAACCGAAGCAACACGTCGCCACGAACTGACGCATCAATTGTTTCGCGAAGCCACGCGATCGACTCGGACGCGGACCAGCCGATCGGGAAGCGACAAAATGCCTGGCGAAGATGCTGGGTTCTGGTTGATCGAAGGGGTCGCCGGTTATTTTGAATCACTGCAGTTGCACGCGAGTCATGCGACGCTCGGCGGGTGGGATGCATCGCGGCTGCAATACGCTCGTTACCGCACGTTGGTCGGAGGCGATTTTATGCCGCTTTCGGAACTCGGGCCCGAAGGCCGACTGCAAGCTCAACAACGCCCCGATTTGGCTCGCTACTACGCGCACGCGATCGCCCATACTCATCAATTGCTTGATGGTGGCAACGTTGAAAACCGCAAATGGATCTATCACCATTTGGCCGAGTTGTACGGAATCGAATCCCCCTACCCAAACGTTGCCGCCCCCGACACGGGCGTGCAACCGATGCGTTCGTTTCTGAGCGTCAATGACGATGACCTGAAACGCAATCCGCCTGTTCCCACGACGAAGAGGTTGTGTTTGTCGTCCTGTGAAGTGACGGCCGATGGAATTGAACGTTTTCCAAAACTGCCGCAGCTCGATTGGCTGGATCTTTCGCGAAACCGCCAAATCGATTCGGGCGTCGTAAACTCCATTTTGGCTGGTGCCACATCGCTGACGCAGTTAAGTCTCGAGGCGACGGCGGTCGATAACCGTATCGCAGGTCCTTTGAAAAACGCCCGGAAACTCGAGGAACTTGATCTCAGTTTTGCGGCGATCGACGACACGCTGATCCAGGCGATTGGTGGTTTGAGCGAGCTGCGAACGTTGTGGTTGACCAAGACCGAGGTGTCCGACGCGGCGATGGACGTGATCGAGTCGCTGCCGAAATTGGAAGTCCTGGACGTCCAACAAACCAAGGTCACCGACGCTCGGCTCGAACAATTTAAACGAGCTCGCCCCAACGTCAAACTCAATCCGCTGGAGCTACGCGTGCAATGACTCACTCCGTGGAATCAGAACTGCCGCAATGTTTCCGGCTTCGCCAACATTTCGCCTCGCTGGCGGTGGACGATGTCCGTCAATCGGTCGATGTCGCGATTGGCAATTCGACCTTGGCAAGCCGGCTTCGTCCGGGGCAAACGGTTGCAATTGCGGTCGGCAGTCGCGGGATCGCCGACTTACCGACCCTCGTTTCGGCGGTGGTTGATTTTATCAAACGGTGCGGCGGCGTTCC
>NZ_JBFHFD010000901.1:0-2650 GCF_041583735.1 Novipirellula sp. | reverse complement strand
GCGTTTGAGTTGACGATTCTGTTCGCATCGTTCTGCACGTTCTTCGGGATGTGGGCGCTCAACGGATTGCCTCGTTTTAGCAACCCGATCTTCACCGACCCTCGCTTTGACCGCGTCACCGACGACCGTTTCTTCCTGTACATCGACTCCAAAGACAAAAGTTTTGACGCCAAGGGTGTCGAGAAACTGTTGGGCGAAACTGGCACGGAATACATCAATACCGTCGTCGATGACGATTCGCCAACCACGATTCCGAAATTCCTGATTGTCGGTTTATGCGTGCTGATCGGCTTGTCGATCATCCCAGCGTTGATCGTCGCCAAAATGCGAGTCACCAACAGCAGCGAACCACGATTCCATATCTTCCCAGACATGGATTTTTCGCCTGCTCGTGATGCTCAACAAACCACAACGTTGTTTGCGGACAACCGCGCGATGCGCCCCGACGTCCCCGGCACCGTTGCTCGCGGCCAAATGGACGCCGACTTGAACTTCTTAACTGGGATCGACATGGACAAATTTGCCCAAGTCGACGCCGACCGTGCCGAACACTTGGTGCGAACCTACCTGACACCGCTGGCCGCTGAAGGCGACGCCCCGGATGCCTCAGCCACTCCCCCCGCTGAAAAAAGCGTGATGGAAACAACGCCGTGGCTCGAGCAGAATCCGGTCGCGATTTCCGATGCGGTCGTTCGTCAAGGACAAGAGCAATTCAACATCTACTGCTCGGTGTGCCATGGAATGGATGGACGCGGCAACGGCTTGGTGAATCAGCGGGCTCAAAAGATCATGGCATCGACCTGGGTTCCCCCGTCATCGCTGCACCAAGACGTGCTGTATGCCGACCAATATCCAGACGGCAAGCTGTTCAACACGATTAGCAACGGCATTCGTAAGATGCCAGGTTACGCCGGACAGATCAAAGCCAAAGACCGCTGGGCAATCGTGAGCTACGTTCGCGCTCTGCAGAAGAGCCAAAACGCTTCGATGGACCTGGTGCCTGCAAGCGAGAAGGCGAAAGTCGAAAAGCAAAAGAACAAAGTCGACAAGCAGCTCGCCGAAGCCGCCGAAGCGGAACGCAAAAAAGAAGAAGAGCGAGCCGCAAAGGCCGCCGCAAGCAAGTAGTTCGTTCGCCCCACGCGTTCGAACCCCGAAGTCCCCGGGACTTCACATTCAACATTTTCACATCATTTCAATCCTACTGCTGAACTACAGATGTCCAAGCACGCACCGGCCATCAAACCGGCTGACGACCCAGCCTTCAAATTGCCAGCCTCCCTGTCGGCACTCAGCCTTCCGCTTTGTATTGGCGGTGTGTTGGTCCTGATTGTCGGTTGGTTGATTGCGACCTATGGCGTTGACCAACCCAAGTTCGGTATGTCGGCCTACCTTGCTGCGTTCATGTACTGCTTGACGCTCGTTCTAGGATCACTGTTTTTCGTGATGATCCAGCACTTGGTACGAGCCGGATGGAGCACCGTGGTTCGCCGGATCGCCGAATTGGTGATGGTCATGATTGTGCCGATGGCGGTCTTGTTCCTGCCGATCCTGGTCACGCTGTGGACGAGTGATGCCGCACTTTACCGCTGGGATAGCCCAACATTTGCGCAAGACAACCATCTTGACGAAGCGATGTGGGCCAACAAAACCATGTGGCTTTCACAGGATTGGTTCACCATCCGTGCCTGCATTTACTTTGCGATCTGGATCGGCTTGGCCGTTTACTACTTCCGCGGCAGCGTGGAACAGGACGAAACGGGCGAACGAGCTGCGACCGACCGCATGCAGTTTTGGAGCGGCCCCGCCGTCATGCTGTTCTGCGGTAGCATGACCTTTGCGATGTTCGACTGGGTGATGAGTCTGGCGCCGATGTGGTTTTCGACAATGTTCGGCGTCTACCTGTTTGCCGGTGCGATCCTTTCGGCTCACTGTATCCTTGCCGTTGCTGCCTACTTGCTTCAACAAGCTGGCGCGATGCGAGACGAGGTGACGGTCGAGCACTACCACGACCTAGGCAAGCTGATCTTCGGCTTTATCACGTTCTGGACCTACATCTCGTTCAGCCAGTACCTGTTGATCTGGTACGCGAACATCCCCGAAGAAACCGAGTGGCTGTACCACCGTCAATTGGGAACCTGGGGCACCTTGTCGCTAGTCTTGGTTTTTTTGCACTGGATGTTGCCATTTCTCGGTACGATGAGCATGTATGTTCGCCGTCGTCCGCGATGGATCTTCTTCTGGGCGTTTTACGTCCTAGTCATGCACTATATTGATATTTACTGGATGGTGATGCCCGAGGCGCATGCAGGCGTCCCTGGTGCCCACGGATCGGCTGGCGGAGCTATCGGCGTGGTGGCGAGCGTATTGTGCGTCCTTGGAATGGTTGCGTTGATGGTTGGACTCGTCCTTCGCGTCGCCAGCCAGACCCGGATTGTTGCCGTCCGCGACCCCCGGCTGGCCGAATCGATTGCCTTCGAAAATATTTAGTCGGCGGACCCCCCCCCTCAGCGATCCCGACCTCCCCTTATTCACTCGCATTAAACGCTTGAAACAGATTTAGAATAGTTATGGCCCAATACGATGACTTAAATGTGAGCCGCATTTTCACTGTCGGAGTGATCTCGGTGGTCGTTACTGCGGTTACCGCTTT
>NZ_JBFHFD010000900.1:0-2666 GCF_041583735.1 Novipirellula sp. | reverse complement strand
TGGATCCAATGGCCGCGTCGGATCGCGTGGTTGTCCATTGCGTCGGAGTGCGAGACAAGCCAAGCAGGATGCGTCAGAATGCCTAGCCGCTCGCCTTCGGGGGCGGTGGCCAGCGTGCGTTCCGGTTCCATTGATCCTCTGCCAAAACTACGTCGGCCGACGCGAGCGTAAATCGTTGGCCCCGAAAATTCCACTTGCTCGACGCCGTGATGGACGTACGTTCGTCTGGTCGGTTTCTTTGCCGGTGGTTTCTTGCCAGGGTTGGCCTGCTTCCAAGCTTTGAGCTCCGCTGCTGCTTGTTTTGCTGCCTCAGCCGCAGCTTTCCGCTCCGCAGCAATCGACGCGGCTCGCTCTTCCTTGCTGCGTTGTCGGCCAAAGTAAATGTTGTCACGTTCGGAAGCGACAACCTTGTCGGTGGTCAGCAATTGCTTCAGCACATCTTTGTCTTCCTGCAAAATCATTTCGATCAAACGATCGGTGCTGGCCGTTGCATCAAACATGGCGCGGTAATGGTTCACGCCTCGGCTGTCCGCACCGGTATCGGCCAGCGCTTTTGTATCTTTGCAAATGTACCCGCCTTGGTCGTAATCAAAGTAGTCGCGAAAGAATTGCAAGATCCTTGGCTTGCGGATGCTGTCGTCTGCCAGCATCCGCCGCACTTCACGCTCGACGTCGGCTCGGCTACGCATGCGTCCACCGACAATCGCGTCACGCAGTGCTTCATCGGGTTGGATGTACCGCAGCGCGTGATTGACGGCCAATCCCAATTCCCAGTCTTGCAGCATAACGCGGCCATACGCGTCCGGTTTGCCATACGCAGCCAACTCGGGCCGAAATAACGCATCGCGGTCAAGGAAGATGGACGACAGCCCCAGTACGGCGCCGTCTTTCTTGCCAAGCTTATCGATCGATTGATTGACGATTTCCACGTAAGCGTCGGACTCGGTTTCGCTCGGCGGGCGGAACGTCAACGCTTCGAATAGGAAGTCGACCGCCGCACGCACTCGCTCGTCCGTCACACCCTCTTCGTTCATCAGGTCATAGACCGGCGTCAGCGGACGAACGACCTTGGTGCTATAGACGAGGCTTGTTGGCAATCCACGCAGATCGCCCTTCATTTTGTCGGCGATCGATTTGGGGTCGTCGGTGATCTGGTAAGGATGGGCAATGCTTAGCGGGCCGTCCATCATGTAGCGAATGATGTCGCCAGCCATCCCCATGATCTGTGTCGCTTCGGCGCTGTTGACGGTGTAGAAGTCGGGGTAGTTTTCCAGCCCATGGGCGCGTGCCGACGACAGAACAGCGGGGACACTCTTGACCGCCGTGGCATAGGCGACCGTTCCGCCTTGCCAAAAGATGATGCGATCGGTTCCAAAGTAAAGCTTCAGTTCGCCGCCGTGGTTGGTCGGAACGGCGTCGCCGCGGGTCCGCAGCCCCGGTTTTTTCGGATCGAATTCGGGCTCGGTATTGATCAGTTCATTCAGCCGAGTGATATGTTCCTCGGGGGTCACACGCCAGATACGGGCGGGCGACGATGTCGGTCGCAGTTCGATTTCATCGGGCAGTTGTCCGAACAGCAGTTCGTGATCGACGAAGTTGCCTTTGTTGGGATCGCGGTGAGCATGAAAACCACCCTTGTCTCGCAAAACCCGCGAGAGTTCGTTGACGACCCAGTCCGAGAACTGCAGTCGCTCGATCACCTCGGGCTGCGTCATGTCTGGCGGCGGCATCTCGTTCAGGGCGACCTGGGCCCAGACGCTCGTCCAAGTGCTGGCATTGATCTCATCCACCGCGCCCAAATCCTCGAGCGACAACCCGCCTTCAGGATCGTATTCGCCGTGACAGTCGACGCAGTGATTGACGAGAAACGACTTGGCAAAGCTGTCAAAGTCTTTGTTGATCGGCTGGCCAGGCGTGTAGGTTTCCGCGTTGGCTGCGGGGACCAGGCTGAAGGAGAGAAGGACGAGGGCAAGCGTCCGAACCGAACCTAGCAACGAGCGGTCATTTCCAGTCGTGGCATTTCCAGTTGTAGCTAAGCTCGCCAGAGCGTGGATGACCGCTGTCCGGCAAAGGCTACGACATTGAGACTCCGCCATCGGGCGACCGTAGCTACGTGAGGCTTCCACCGTCTGGCGACGGTAGCTACGTTGAGTTCGGAAAACCTTAATCATGCCAGCACTTCCTTCAGCGGACCGTTGCTGTCGTCAAACTTCTTGGCCATCTTGTCGTCCATGTTAAAGCGATCGACGTTCTGACCCGCGGCTCGCAGCAGCGACGTATAGAGTGCGTTGATCGGACGTTTGCCATCCAGCTGTGTAAAGCAACCCGATTTGAACGCGCCGTCCAGGTTACCCAACAGCATGACAGGCCAATTGGCACCGTTGGTGTGTTGTTTATCCGCATTATTGCTGGTGTAAACAATCAGCGTGTTGTCCATCATCGTACCGCTGCCTTCAGGCACGCTCTCTAATTTCTCCATGATCCGTACCAGCATGCGGCTGTTGTACTGGCGAATTTTGATCCAAATTGGATTGTCGGGCTGTTCCATGTGCCCCAGGTTGTGTCCCTGTTGATCGATGCCCAATCCCTTCCATGCACCAAAGATCTCGCCGCGACCCGAACCGATCGTCAGCGTATTGGTGATGCCCGAGGTCAGCGCCGAGATG
>NZ_JBFHFD010000899.1:0-2672 GCF_041583735.1 Novipirellula sp. | reverse complement strand
GACGCGTGAGCGGCCGGGTCCCACGCACGCATTACCCGGTGCCTCACGGCTCACCACTGCGATTTGGATTTCGATTAAACCAACATCCCGTTCGCGAGTTTCGCTACGGGTAACTTCAGACCTACGCCGCGTCTTTCCAATGGGCGCTCAACCACGTTGCTGGCAAGGTCGACTTGAACACGCCTCCCTGGTAGCCCGCAATCGCTTGGTCTGGCAGCGGATAGCCGTGGAATGCCAACACTCGCATCTCTGATGGCTGATACGGCTCGCGAATCAGGTTTAATGGAAACAATGGACGACAACTGCGTTTGAAGCTGCACACCCATTTCTCGGGCCAGAACGCTAGATCATCCAAAAGCGTGCGGCTAACGTATTGTTGTTCGATACGGAACGTTTCAAGCACTTCGGCCTGGTGATCACAAAAGTGCTGATAGACCCGCGAGTGGCGTTCGGGGTTGAAGCGAAATACCGAAGTATTGCCCACCTTACCATCACGCCCCGGCATCCACGCCCGGCGCTTTTCGAGCCAGTCATGGATCACACAGAAACGGCCTGGCTCAAACGTAAAGAAATCGTCCAGCGGCCCAGTCAAAACGACATCCAGGTCAAGGAACAGCGTGTCGCCCTCGAGTCCCGCCAAGCCGGGCTGAAACAGACCGACTTTGCGCCAAGTTTCGCCCCCTTTGCGAGCATCAAACGCTCCCTCATCAAACGGCGTCACTGGCAGGGGGTGAATCTCGACCTGCTTGTCGATCCCTTCGGGTTTCTCGGTCAAACAGAGAAAACGGAAAGGCATTTGCAGGTGCTTTTCGATTCCGCGAAGCAAACGATTGACATACTCGCTGCCATACTTCGTCCCCCACTTGATGCAGACAATATTCGCTTGCATAACCATTTCCCTCTGGGCCGTTGTGATTCGATTTCAACCTCTGTTAGCTACGAAAATTTCCGATTTGGGGGAAGACGAATCTGCACGATCAGGCGAAGAAATCCCGCTCGTGCGATACGTTGGGTTCCCAATCACCGCGATGGATGTTGCTAAGATACACAGACGCGTGAGTTCCCTTTCGAACGCTCCTCAACCCCATCTAAAAATCCTAGACATGAAAATCCGAAGCCGAATAGCCTTGCTCATGTTTTTGTTGACCACCTCACTTTCGCTGCCCGTCGCGTCGTATGGCGACGAAGGCATGTACTTGTTCAATGATTTGCCCGTTGAAACGCTGAAACAGAAACACAATTTTGAACCCGATTCGCAATGGGCGGACCACCTTCGATTGTCGTCGGTGCGATTCAACAGCGGAGGATCGGGATCGTTTATCTCGAGCGACGGCTTGGTGCTGACCAACCATCACGTCGCCAGCGATACGCTGCATAAACTCAGCACCCCCGAATTGAACCTGATCGAAGACGGCTATCTAGCCAAGTCACTCGATCAGGAATTGAAGGCTCCTGATTTGGAACTGAATCAACTGGTGTCGATCGAGGACGTGACCCAACGGGTCAACGAAGCCGTTAAACCCGGCACATCCAGCGACGATGCCCTGAAACAACGACGCGGCGTGATTTCGACGATCGAGGAAGAATCGTTCGAAAAGACCGGGTTGCGAAGTGATGTGGTGACGCTGTTCGGTGGAGCAAAGTACCACCTGTATCGTTACAAGAAATACACCGACGTTCGTCTTGTCTGGGCGCCGGAAACGAAAGCGGCCTTCTTTGGCGGCGATGCGGACAACTTTGAATACCCGCGTTACAACCTCGACGCCACAATCATGCGGGTCTACGAGGACGGCAAACCTGCGAAACTCGACAATTTCTTGCGTTGGAGCTCGGATCCTCTGCAACAGGGCGAATTGGTTTTCGTCAGTGGCAACCCAGGACGTACACAGCGTATTTTTACGGTCGCGGCTCTTAAATTCCTGCGTGACGACCGATTGCCCTATGTGCTCGATTTCCTTCGCCGCAAAGAAATTCTGATGCAGCAATTTGGGCTCGAAGGCACCGAACAGGCACGCCGCGCGCGTGATGAATTGTTCGGCATTCAAAACGCTCGCAAAGCCTACACCGGGATGTTGGCAGGCCTCCAAGATCCGCAAACCTTTGTCGCCAAACAGGCCCGCGAAGAAAAGCTGCTGAACGAACTGCAAGACAACGACGCCAACAAAGAACTGGCGGCGGCTTGGGCGGAAATCGCGGAAATCCAAGACGATAAACGCGAAATGTTGACGCAGACCGTCAGCCTGCGAAGCACGCTGTTCGACACCGCAATGCAAATCGTGCTGCTCACCGCCGAAGATCTCAAACCCAATGACCAACGACTGCACGAGTTCACCGATGCGTCGCGAGAATCCAAGTTGCAATCGCTGCTCAGCGAAGCCCCGATCTACGATGATCTCGAGCAGGTTAAACTGAGCGACGAACTTTCGCGGCTGACTATCTTACGTGGGGCAGAGGACGCATTGATTCAAGAAATTCTCGATGGCAAAGGGCCCCGCGAACGGGCTGCTGCGTTAATCGAAGGCACCCAACTGGCTGATGTTGCGATTCGCAAACAATTGGTCGAAGCGGGCAATGACGCCGTCCAGAAGTCAAACGATCCCATGATCCAACTGGCTCGTAAACTCGAAAGCGAATATCGCCACATTCGAGAACGTAACGAAGAAATCGAAGAG
>NZ_JBFHFD010000898.1:0-2685 GCF_041583735.1 Novipirellula sp. | reverse complement strand
CGTCTTGCGTCCCTTCGCCTTCGTGCACGGCATCCATTGCGTCAATCTCTTCTTGTGATTTGTTTTCTTCTTCGTTCATGTTTCGATTCAAGTTTCTTGAGGTTGTGCATCGGGGTCAAAAAACGTTCGGAGCTTTTCCAAGAACGATTTGCGATGAGGCAAAACCGTTTCATGTTCAAGTTCCGCTAATTCGCGAAGCAATCGCTCTTGCTCGCTCGAGAGTTTCTTCGGTACTTCGATCATCACTTGGATCAACAGGTCGCCAGCACGTCCGCCTCGAGGATCCAAAATACCTTTGCCGCGAAGCGTAAAAACGTCTCCGTTTTGCGTTCCTGCATCAACGCGAAGCGACTCGGGGCCATCCAGGGTGGGAACTTCAATCTCGGCACCCAGAGCGGCTTGCGTGTACGAGATCGGCAGCTGCAGAATCAAGTGAACGCCATCGCGTTTAAACAACGCATGCGGCAACACGGAAATGAAACAATAGCAGTCACCCGGAGGTCCGCCATCGGGACTTGCTTCGCCTTCGCCTTGCAAGCGAACTCGCATTCCATCGTCGACTCCCGCAGGAATTTCGACGGTCAATTCGGCTTTTTCGTTTTGTAGCCCTGCGCCTCGGCAATCGGCACAAGGTTGGCTGATTTGCTGGCCCGTACCATGGCAATGCGGACATGCGGTTTGCACACGCAGGATGCCCGCAGATTGGATCACTTGCCCGCGGCCTCCACAGGTAGCGCAGGCCTCGGGCTTGCTGCCGGGCGCGGCTCCGCTGCCCTCGCAAGTCACACAGCGAATTCGTCGACGAAACGAGATATCTTTGCTCACGCCGCGGGCGGCTTCTTCGAGCGTCAGCGTGACATTGCAGCGAATATCGGCACCGCGACGCGATCGCCGCCGGCCTCCGCCGCCACCACGCGATCCAAACAGGTCGCCAAACATCCCACCGCCAAACAGGTCGCCGAAGGCTTCGAAGATATCTTCGACATCGTGCGATTGATGGGCCATGCCGTCGACACCGGCGTGTCCATACCGGTCATAGCGTTCGCGTTTGGCTTGGTCGCTTAGAATTTCGTAGGCCTCGGATGCCTCTTTGAACATCTCGACGGCGTTGTCGTCGTTTTTATTACTATCAGGATGGTACTTGATCGCCAGCTTTCGATAAGCGCGATCAAGTTCCTGTTTGGTCACAGTGCGAGCCACCCCGAGGACGGCGTAATAATCGCGTTTTTCAGCCATAACAGCGGCAACATTATCCAGAACAAAATTTCAGACGAGCCAACACAGCGACTCCCGCTGCATTCCGAACCAGATTCCATCCGGTCCTGATATCAAATCAGGCCGTCCGCCCGATTGGCGACGACCCGATTCGATTCTTATCAATCATGGTGCTTTGACAACCCGTGCGGCGCCCCCTTGAACCCAAGGCGTGCCGCACATCGTTACCCACTAGCACCCTGCTAGCCGCGTGAGCGGGGGAAACCCCCTCTCGCGGCTTAGGACACGACGCCTTCGACTTGACGCTTGTCCTTGTCTTCGGCATCGAAATTGGTGACCAAAGCTTCGGTGGTCAACATCAAACCCGCGATACTGCCGGCATTTGCCAACGCGGTACGAGCCACCTTCACAGGGTCAATCACGCCAGCCTTGAGCATGTCACAGTACTCGCCGGTGTTGGCGTCGTAACCGATCGTGGCGCCCTTTTGGCGAACTTCGTCAACGACAACGCTGCCGTCGATGCCGCCATTGTCAGCGATTTGACGCATCGGAGCGTCCAAAGCGTGCAAGACGATGCCAACACCGATCTTTTCGTCGCCTTTGGCTTTCTTCTGAGCCGCTTCGACCGCTTCGTAGCAACGCACCAAAGCCACACCACCGCCGGGAAGGATACCTTCCTCGACCGCCGCACGGGTTGCGTGCAGTGCGTCTTCCAAGCGAGCCTTAGTTTGCTTCATTTCCGCTTCGGTTTCGGCACCCACGCTGATGACGGCAACGCCACCGGCCAGTTTCGCCAAACGCTCTTGGAATTTTTCCTTGTCGTACTCGCTATCGGTTTGTTCGATTTGAGCACGGATTTGGGAAACACGTTTGTCGATGTCTTCGCGTTTTCCGCTGCCTTCGACGATAGTCGTGTTGCTCTTGTCGACGGTGACCTTCTTGGCACGGCCAAGTTGCTCAAGCGTGACATTTTCGAGCTGGATGCCCAAGTCTTCGCTGATCAGCGTACCGCCGGTCAGGGTCGCAATATCGCCGAGCATTGCTTTGCGACGATCGCCGAAACCAGGAGCCTTCACCGCACACACGTTCAACGTGCCACGCAACTTGTTGACCACCAACAACGTCAACGCTTCTGCATCAACATCTTCGGCGATGATCAACAACGGTTGACCAGTCTGTGCAGCCTTTTCCAACAACGGAACAAGATCGCGGATGTTGCTGATCTTCTTCTCATAAAGCAGGATCAAAGCGTTTTCGAGGCTCGCTTCCATCGTGCTTGGATCGTTGATGAAGTAAGGCGAGATGTAGCCCTTGTCGAACTGCATCCCGTCCACGTAATTGACTTCAGTCGCTCGGCTCTTGCCTTCTTCGACTGTGATCACGCCGTCCTTACCGACTCGTTCCAAAGCATCGGCCAACAAGTTTCCGATGACCTTGTCGTTGTTCGCACTGATCGCACCGACGTTAGCG
>NZ_JBFHFD010000897.1:0-2711 GCF_041583735.1 Novipirellula sp. | reverse complement strand
GTCAAATAGCAACCGCCAGACTTTCACGGATTCTTTGAAGCCTACCTCAGTGGAGAATGGTTTTTGTTTGACGCGACCAGACTTGCCCCAGTCGGGGGATTTGTTCGCATCGGCACAGGCCGCGATGCCGCCGATGTTGCTTTTGCGACACTTCGCGGAGACGCCAAGAGCACGGGAATGGAAGTGTGGGCGAACGGTCAAGACGCGAACGACCACTTGTTGGACCCCGAGAACGTTGTAACCGCAGTTAGCTCGGCCTAACTCAAATTCTCGGCCTAGCCCAGATCTTGAATTTCCCGATGCGTGAATGGTTGAAGTTGCGATATTTAATACAAACACGTGGCGTAAGCCAGTGAATGGCTGGATTCTGGTGCGGATTGCTCTGGCCGCCGCCAAGCCACAAACGCACTCTCTTGCGCTTCGTGCTCGTATTTCGTTGGCAAAATTGTCCGTGGTCGCCAAATATCGCAACTTCAAAACCAACGTATTGGGCTGGCGATAACTGGCGGCACCATCGTAAGTCTGGCCAACATTTAGGTTCGGTTTTCGTATAGTCTATATAGACTGGTAAGACGGACCTGTTTCCCACGCAGCGATTTGCGCAACAGGAGTGCGGTCGCCAGGCTGTGAGGATGTCTCCAACTGGATGAAACCAAAATGAACTTAAAGTCTGCGTCGCGTCGTGCCTTTCTGCAATCGGCTGCTGGTGGTGTTATTGTTTCTGCATCGCTGACGTCGCCGGATACTGACGCCGCCGCCGCGAGCGAGGCGATTCGTGTGGCGAACCCTGTCAGCGGCGATGTTTTGCAGACGCAGGGGATATTATCCGCCGACCACCGACAACTAATCGAACAACAGCGGGCGATCCCCGTTGCGGGAACAACCGATGTCTTAGTCTGCGGAGGTGGGCCTGCCGGGATCGCCGCTGCCATCGCGGCCGCTCGCGCCGGCGCATCGGTGCAACTGATCGAGGTCGCCGGATGTTTGGGCGGTGTCTGGACCGCAGGGCTGCTGACCAAAATCCTTGATGCCGAAAACAAGTCGGGGATCATGGACGAGCTGCTAACGGCGTTTGCAACGCGTGGCAGCGAGGTGGCACGCGATTCACGTGGCACCGTTTACGATCCTGAAATCGCCAAGCTGGTTCTGGAAGAGTTGTGCGTCGATGCGGGGGTGAAAATTCGCCTGCATACTCGATTGGTCGGGGCTGTGACCGATTCGAACAACCGCGTGGTCGCGGTGCTGACGGAATCGAAATCTGGACGCGAAGCCTGGCTGGCCGACCGCTTTGTCGACTGCAGCGGCGATGGCGACTTGGCGGCCCACGCCGGCTGTCGTTTCGACGTCGGAGTGGGTAGCGATTGTGAATGTCAACCGATGTCGATGCTGGCGTTGTTGACCGGGATCGATGCCGAAGCCGTTCGCCCCTACATTCGCGAAACCGCGGCGTCCGCCAAACCGTTGCTGTTAAAGTTGATGGAGGACAACGGGATCACGCCATCGTATCGCGGGCCGACACTTCGGCATCTGCACAGCGGAATCTACTCGATCATGACCAATCACGAGTACGGTGTGTCCGCTTTTGACGCCGATGCCATTACCCAAGCGACCATCCGGGCTCGCCGCGAGATTCACGAAATCGTCAACGGATTGCGAAGTCTCGGCGGCATCTGGAAAGACATCGCCGTGGTCGCGACTGCCGAGCAGTTGGGCGTACGCGAAGGTCGCCGGATTCGCGGTCGCTATCACATTAGTGCACAGGATCTTGCCAAGGGATTAAAGCACCCTGAATCGGTCTGCCAGGCCAAGTTTTCGATTGATGTTCATGCACTGAATCAAGATGGCAATAAAGAGATCAGCCGCGAGTTCAAGAAAGGCGGACTGAAGCCGTATGACATCCCGTATCCTGCCTTGATCGCCGCGGATGTCGACGGATTGCTGATGGCAGGCCGCTGTATCAGCGGCGATTTCATTGCCCACTCGAGCTACCGAGTGACCGGCAATTCGGTGCCGATGGGCGAGGCCGCTGGGCGAGCCGCTGCCGTCTCGATCAAGCAACACGTGATGCCTCACGAGTTGAAATGGGATGAGATCAGAGGCTAACGAGGACCTGTTCGGTTCGCGTCGAAAGTCTTCGCGACGCTTGCTAAGGCGATATCAAACTTCGAATTGGGATCACGGCTAGCTCGGCACTGTTGTTGTTCCACAATTCACGTCCGCTTCCGACACGGCCGACGCCGCCACCGCTGTTGGAATAACCGACGTACAATTTTCCATCGTGCTCAATCGCGTAAGGATACGACAATTTCGCTTGCGGATGCGATTCACCCGGGCCGTCGTCATCTTCCGCGTGGCGAATCACAAACGCTTTGCTGAACAAACGCTCATTGGGACGCGTCACCGCAATCGTCAGCGGCGAACGCCGTCCGCCATTGTTTGCTGCCGTGGTTCCGACGAGGTATTGTTGACCGCTGCTAAGCGTGCCGGTGTAGGGTTTACTTGTCGTCATCGCCAGATTTGATGGACGTGACGCGGTCCATGTGTGACCATAATCGTCGCTCTCGGCAAGCAGCGCGGTGGCCTCAGCTCCATAGCGAGAAACATTGACGATCGTCGCACCATCGACAAACACGGTCGATTCACCCCACATGTTGCCGATTCCCTCACCGCGTGGGATCACAATTAGGTCCCAGGCGGTGAAATCATCACCG
>NZ_JBFHFD010000896.1:0-2713 GCF_041583735.1 Novipirellula sp. | reverse complement strand
CTGGATCGTCGCGTTGGTGCGAATCAACAACCATCCACGCGTCGAAATTGGACTCGCCGCGATGGTCACGGTACTCGTGTTAGCCGCGTTGGTGCCCTATTCGATCGGTTTGCACCTGAACGACTATCGAAACTACTCGTATTCGCACTGGCAAATCACCAATTGGGTGTGGACGCTTGCCGAAGCCACTCCGAGTGGAACGGTACGAAATCTTGAGGTTTTTGGTGTGGCCGTTGCGGTGATCCTCGCCTTTATCGTCTGTTTGCTGACAATGCCACGCACCGTCTTACCACGACGGACCGCAACCCCGGACCAGGTCCAGCGGGAACAAAACAAGATAGCGTCCCCGTGAATCCTTTCTTGAAACGGACTAAAATTCGGGTTTCTGTGGGCGACGCATTGAATTGATCGTGCGGACATCGCTACAACCATGGTTCAAGCGTACGCCACCGACCCAAGACTTCATCTCACGAAACGGCTTCCCTGGTATGACTTCCGAATCAGATTCGTCTCCCGATCCCGCCGATGCCAACCCGGCGCTGCGTGCGAGAGTGCCCGATCACGTTGCCGAAGGCTGTTTCAGTACCGGCGCGATTGTGATGACCGGACCAAGTGAATTCATCATCGATTTCCTGCAAACGATTGGCCGCCCGCATCGCGTTGCCTCACGCGTGGTGATCCCTCATCCCGTGATGCCTCAATTTATTGACGCATTGCAGACCAACCTTGATTTGTATCGCAACCGCTTTGGGGATCCTCCGTCGCCGCCCGCCAACCCGCAACAAAATCAGGCGCGCCGCCCGACTCCGCAAGAGATCTACGATGATCTAAAGATGCCCGATCATGTGCTCAGCGGTGTTTACGCAAACGGCGTGATGATCGGTCACGGTGCAAGTGAGTTTGGATTGGACTTTCTCACCAGCTTCTTTCCTCAGAGCGCCGTCAGCTCGCGAGTGTTTGTTGCAGCGGGGCAAGTCCCGCGGCTGCTCGATTCACTCAAAGGCGCCGTGCGGCAGCTCGAACAACGCCGGCAGCAACAAACGGAAAATCAAGCGAATTTTCCCGGCATCGGTATCGATCCCGCAGAGGGCCCGTCCGATCCCAGCGGCAATCCGAACAGCAGCGACTTAGGTGCCGATGGCGGACAGCGTCACAACGGCACAGGCGGCGATCCCCCAAATCCCGACTCATCCACGGGCGGGCCTCCCTCGGACAATGACACTCCGGACAGCGACTCGGAACCGAAAACCTAGGATCTCGGCGTCGCTGCGGTCGCCCGATGAAGAAAATCAACGCTTTGGTGATCGTTGCTATCAAAAACGAATTGGGCAATGCACTCGAGGGGGTGAAGTGAATCAGGCGCCCCCCACCGCCCACTCCGATACATCTCTGCGACTGTGGCAACGGTCGGGCTACGTTTTTCTGTTTGTCGACGTCAATTTCCCACGTTTCACGGCGGGAATGCATTATTTTTCGTGAATAGTGTCTTGGGAGCGTGAGTTTCACGATTTCTCTATTTCAAGAAAATGGGGATTTCGATTAAAGTCCCCTGCACATCCCGCAAATGTACCAGGATGGTTCGCTCGGATTAGGCAGGGCCGCATGACGACGGCTCCTCAAACAGAACCATTCTCCTGAATGACTCACGTGGCCATGGAGGCGCCAGACCATGTTATTGGAACGAATCGATATTGATGCACACGGTCCACTGAATCGTGTCGAACTTGGCCCGTTCTCGGAACATCTGAACGTCGTCTGTGGCCCCGAAGGCTCCGGAAAAACCGCGATCGCACGATTCGTTCGCGACTCGCTTGTCGATCGCGAATACCCGCTGGGCATGATGAGCTCGTCGTCGGGACGCGTCGTGTGGGCCGATCGCAATGGGCTACTCCATTGCCGCCGCGAACAAGATGGATCAAAACAGGGTCGCCGCTCGGTCGAGTTTGAATCGCGTGGCGGTTTGTCCTACGACAGCTACCTGCACGATCATCCCTGGCTCGGATCGACGGTTGCCGGGGGGCGGGACCATGACGCATCCCGGCGTGGTGTCCAATCCGACGCCACCCGCGCCGTGCATTCGATCCAACTTCCCGAAGCGATCATTGACGCCGTGATCACGGACACCGCGATCACTGAAATCGCTCGCGTTGTATCGGCTTGTATCCGTTGTGGGCTCGATTCCACTGAAACCTATCGCTCTCTGCCGTTCCCCAACGCAAACCTCGACAATCCGGCGGACTACGCCGCCCACGCGGGCTTCACCGCAGAACCGGTGCCAACGAATGATCGCCACGTTCGCATACTGCGTTCGCAATTGGCCGACGTGGAACTGGAACGATCCCGTTTGGAACCAACACCGCTGCGAGAAGAATCGCTGCTGGCTCGTCGAGACGAATTGACGCAACAACTGAACCGAGGCACCGCGCGCACCGCGGCTGCAGCCCCTCGATTCGATCGCGACCGCATTGAACGTCGTTTGGCGGACCTACATGATCGCGCCACGCATCTGCGTGCTCGCCAAAACGAGCTGCGTCGTTGGGTCGCCGACCTCGATTCCCAATTGCACGCGTCCCCACTCAACGCGGGCGATGTGAATCCCATCGATACCGTGACCGACAACTACAAACAACATTGGGCCATGCGTGACGAATCGCTTCGTCGCCAATTGGATGATCTGGACGCTCAAATGATCCGCTGGCGTCGTGCATTGTTG